>NZ_JBFJMY010000389.1:0-3981 GCF_041633695.1 Hydrogenophaga sp. | reverse complement strand
GATGCGCACCGCCACCACCTGCGCGCCGCGCGCGATCTCTTGCACGCCGAGCAGCAACACCAGCGAGCCGGCTTGCAGCAGGGTTCGGCGGTCCAGCGATTCAGGGATTTTCATGCTTGCAGTGCGGCCAGCAGTTGGTGTCCTGCGGGGGTGAGTGGGGTGAAGCGCACGGTGCGCGAGGTCTCGGAAACCCCATCGGCTTGCAGTTCGATGGTGGCGTCGGCGGCGCCCATGAGGGTGGCGGCGTTCTCCGGCCACTCCACGAGCTTGAGACCGGGGCTTGCGAAAAGTTCACGAAAGCCTGCATCTTCCCATTCTCGCGGATCGGTGAAGCGGTAGAAGTCAAAGTGCCATATTTGCAACGTTTGCCCAGCGGGTAACAAGGCGCAGGCGCTGCTGGTGTGCGGTTCTACCACCGCATAGGTGGGGCTTTTGATGCGCCCGCTCACACCCAGCGCGCGCAACACATGGCGCACCAGCGTCGTCTTGCCCGCGCCCAGATCGCCTTGCAGGCGGATGGTGGCGTTCAAAATGGCCGGGTTGGCGGCCAGGCGCTGGGCAAAGCGTTCGGTGTCGGCTTCGCTGTGCCATTGCCCCTGCCACGCACGGTCTCCCGGGTTCGCGGGCGCTGGCGTTTCTACAATGGGCGGCAAATGACCACCGGTTTTGATGCTGCTCAATGGATTCTTCAGGTTCAGGCCTGGGGCCGGGAGCTTGGATTTTCGCAAATTGGGGTGGCCGGTGTCGATCTGGCCGCCGCGGAACCCGGCCTTCTGGCCTGGTTGGACGCGGGCTTCCATGGTGACATGGGCTACATGGCCACGCACGGACTCAAGCGCGCGCGCCCGGCCGAACTGGTGCCGGGCACGGTGAGTGTGCTGACCGCGCGCATGGACTACCTGCCCCGCGACACGCCACCCGACTGGGCGGCGCACGAACTTGCCCGGCTGGACCGCCCCAACGAAGCCATTGTGTCGGTGTATGCCAGGGGGCGCGACTACCACAAGGTTTTGCGCGGGCGGCTGCAGAAGCTGGCCGATCGCATCATGGCGGAGATGGGCCCGATGGGGCACCGCGTGTTCACCGATTCGGCGCCGGTGCTCGAAGCCGAACTGGCCAGCCGCAGCGGCCAGGGTTGGCGCGGCAAGCACACACTGCTGCTGAACCGCGAAGGCGGCTCGATGTTTTTTCTGGGCGAGATCTACCTGGACATTGCACTGCCGCCCAGCGAACCGGTGACCGACCACTGCGGCGCCTGCAGCGCCTGTATCGATGTTTGCCCGACACAAGCCATCCTCGGCCCGCAGCGGCTGGACGCGCGGCGTTGCATCTCGTACCTCACCATCGAACACGCCGGGGCTATTCCCGAAGAACTGCGCCCGCTCATGGGCAACCGCATCTACGGTTGTGACGACTGCCAACTGGTCTGCCCCTGGAACAAGTTCGCGCAGGTCAGCCGCCTGCCCGATTTCGACGAGCGCGAAGGCATGAGCGGGGCGACGCTGATCGCCTTGTTTGCCTGGAGCGAAGACGGGTTCTTGCATTACACCGAAGGCAGCCCGATCCGCCGCATCGGTCACGAGCGCTGGCTGCGCAACATCGCCGTGGCCTTGGGCAATGCGCTGCGCCTGTTGGGCCCCAACCCCGAGCGCGGGCCGCTGGTGGCCGCGCTACAGGCCCGCGCCGCGCACCCGAGTGCCGTGGTTCGCGAGCACGTGGCCTGGGCGCTGGCGCAGGGCACAGCGGTCTGAGTCGGTATCCGGCGGCCTGTGCGCCGCGCCAGATCATTTTTCGCCGACGTTGGCCACCATGCGGTCGAGCAGGGCGATGGCGTCCTGCACCTCTGCCTCGTCAAAGCCCTCGACCAGCGCGTGCTCAAAGGCGGCCCGGTACCGCTGCATCTTGCGTTGCATGGTTTTTCCGCTGGCTGTGAGCGCCAGACGCAGGACGCGGCCATCGTCCGGGTCGCGGGCGCTTTCCAGCAGATCGCGGTCCAGCAAGGTTTTCACCAGGCGGGCCACTTGCGCCTTGTCGCGCCCGGTGTGCTGCACCAGATCGCTTTGGGTGTTGCCCTCGTGGCGCGCGAAGAAGGCCAGGGCGCGGGCTTCCATGATCGCCAGACCATCGCCTTCGTCGCGCACCGCGTCGTGCATGCGGCGGTGAAAGCGCAGCATCAGCAGGTGCAGGCGGTCCAGAAGTTCGGCGCTGGGGATTTGTCTCATGATATCCACATGGTTGACAGTGTCATCCAATGTTGCTGATAATGGTTGTAAGTATCAACTATATACGCAAATCACACATGCAAGCACTGCGCACGTTGCGGGTCATCTACCCCGTGTTCCTGATCTCGATCCTGATCAGCCTGTCGGTCACCGGTTTGGTGACCTATCTCAACACCGGCTGGGACGCTGGTTTCGTCTCGCGCTGGATGCCGGCCGCTGGCCTGGCCATCGTCTTTGTGCTGCCCATGGGCGGCGTGATCATGGCCCTGGTGTCCCGCTTGGTGGCCTGGCTCGTTCCCGACCACCGCGTGTGGCAGCACCGCCTGGTGTTCGCCCTGCTCATGGGCATGAGCATGGAGGCCGTGGTCACGGCGATCGCCACCGGCACCAACATGGGCTTGCAAGACGGCCTGGCCAGCGCCTGGGCCCACGCCTATGTGCAGGCGTTGCCCCTGGGTTTGTGCATTGGTTTGTTCATGGGTTTTGTGGTTCGCCCCTGGCTCCAGGGCCGCATCGCCCGAATGTCCGTCCAAACCCCGCAGCCGTCTGCTGCCTGAAGCCCGCCGCCGCTCTCTTTCAAGGCCCACCATGACCACACCCGACACCCTTGATCCATTGGCCGTGCAGCGGCTGCGCCACCCGCTCCAGTTCCGCCGCGTGCGGGTGCTGCAGGTGCACCGGCCCAGCCCGCACCTGGTCCGCATCCGCTTCGCGGGCGAGGCGCTGCGCGGGTTTGTCAGCGCTTCTTTCGACGACCATTTCAAGCTCGCGCTGCCCACCGAGCCGGACGGCGAACTGCCGTTGCCCACACCAGGGCCCGACGGGCTCCAGTGGCCCGAACACGCGCCACGGCCGGTGCTGCGCGACTACACGCCGCAGCGGTTTGACAGCGCCCAAGGCTGGCTCGACGTCGAATTCGCCCTGCATGGCGACGGCTTTGCCGCGCAGTGGGCCGCACAGGCGCGCGTTGGGCAGGAAGCCGGTGTGGGCGGCCCGCGTGGTTCCTTCGTGGTGCCCACGGGCTTTGACTGGCATCTGCTGGTGGGCGACGAAACCGCGCTGCCCGCCATCGCCCGCCGCCTGGAAGAGTTGCCCGCCGGCACCCAGGCCCTGGTGATCGCCGAAACCGCCGACCCCGCCGACCGCCGCGTGCTGCCCAGCCGCGCCAACCTGCAACTGCGCTGGCTCACCGAAGTGCAAGACGGCGGCCTGGCCCAGGCCGTGCGCGAGCTGCGCTTGCCGCCGGGCGAGGGCTATGCATGGGTCGCAGGCGAATCGCTGGTGGTGGCAACGACCCGCCGCGTGCTGGTGGAGCAACACGGGCTGGCCAAGGAGCGCCTGCGCGCCTCGGCCTACTGGAAGCGCGGCGCCTCGGCGCACCACGAAACGCTGTAGGCGCGGGACTGCCGGGTCTGCGTGTTCATGCGCTGTTGAGCTGGTGCAGGTCGCGTTTGGGTAGCTGGCCGCCCGCTCTTGAGGGTGATGGCCGCGGTTACGGTCGCGAGCCATTTCGCGCGGGCTTTGGATGCAGCCGCAGCGGGCTGCCTTCATCACAATGGCTTCGGTTCACTAAGCCGTAAATTTTCTCGATCTGTAGGCGGTAGCGCAGGCAGCGCACCTGATCCATGCAGCATGGCGGATCAGGGAGGGAGCCCGTAGGGTTTGCGGGCTCGTTGAGCCTGTTCATACATCCAGAATGCGCTACAGGCGTGATTTAAACAACATTCCAGAGCTACCATACGATTTTGTTTTACGGCCG
>NZ_JBFJMY010000388.1:0-3991 GCF_041633695.1 Hydrogenophaga sp. | reverse complement strand
CCCACCGGCTCCATCGACAACTGGCGCACGGTGTTGCGCGTCAAGGCCTATTCCACGGCCGAGCAGCTCACCTGGGAGGAGCTGCCGCCCGAACTGAGCGCGGACGAACTGGGTGGCTCCGAACTGGAAGAGGTGACCCCTGCGCAAGAGGCGGCGCTGTCTTCGTCGGCGGTCGCCATGGCCAGCGCCGACCCGGCTGTTTTCCAGAGCGCAGCCTATGGCGCCAACGTGCCACCCTGGTCGGCTGCGCACCCGTTCACCAATCTGTACGGCCCCAAGGCAGCCCAAAAAACCATCACGGCCACCGTGACCGGCAATGTGCGCGTGACCGAAGTGGGCAAGCAGGCCGGCAGCGACTACGACACCCACCACGTTGTGCTCGACTTCGGCTCCATGCCCTTCCCGGTGCTCGAAGGCCAGTCCATCGGTGTGCTGCCGCCGGGCAAAGATGCGGGCGGTCGTGCGCACCACGCGCGCCAATACTCGGTGGCCAGCCCACGCAACGGCGAGCGGGCGGGCTACAACAATGTCTCGCTCACGATCAAGCGCGTGCTCGAAGACCACAGTGGTCAACCGGTGCGCGGTGTGGCCTCCAACTTCATGTGCGATCTGAAGGTGGGTGACACGGTGGAGGTGATCGGGCCCTTCGGCGCCAGTTTCCTCATGCCCAACCACCCGCGCTCCCACATCGTGATGATCTGCACCGGCACCGGCTCTGCGCCCATGCGCGCCATGACCGAATGGCGGCGGCGGCTGCGCCAGTCGGGCAAGTTCGAAGGCGGCAAGCTGCTGTTGTTCTTCGGCGCCCGCACCCAGGAAGAACTGCCGTATTTCGGGCCGCTGAAGAACCTGCCCAAGGATTTCATCGACATCAATTTCGCCTTCTCGCGCACCCCTGGCGCGCCCAAGCGCTATGTACAGGACGTGATGCGGGAGCGCGCCGCCGACCTGGTGCCGCTGTTGCAAGACCCGGACACCTGCTTTTATGTGTGCGGTCTGAAGAGCATGGAAGAGGGCGTGGTACTGGCCTTGCGCGACGTGGCCACCGAAGCGGGCCTGGACTGGGAGAGCCTGGGCCAGTCGCTCAAGCGCAGCGGGCGTCTGCACCTCGAAACCTATTGAGCAAATATCCGGACCCTGAGCGTCCGGGTAAACCCTGCGAATCCATCCCATGGTGCCGGGTCTTGTGCGCACCCTGGTCTGCGCGCGGCGAGTTGGCTTACATTGGCGCTTGAATGACAAGCGATTCCAACCCCACTTTGGCGACCACCCGACCCACCATGCGGGTCGATGTTGTGATGCGCCGCGAACCGGTCACCGGCCCCATGAGCCGCTGGCAAAGTTGGCGTTGGGTGCTGGGCGACGTGATGCCCCACGCGCCCGATGCCACGCTAGATGCGGAATCCGCCTCGCTTGCACCATTGCCCGAGGCGGTGGAACCGGTGGCGGTTGAACACGCGGTGGCCGGCGCCAGCCATTGGTTGTTTCCGGCTTTGCCGGTGACCCTGTTCCGCGACGATGCCGAGGGCTACTTCCTCAACCTCAACAGCCCGCAGCCCTGCTTCTGGGTGTTCTGGCGCCTGGACGACGCGCGCTTGCTCGATGGTGAGGCGATGGCGGTGCCGCAAATCGTGACCCTGAGCTACCACGACGCCGGGCGCTGGCTCGATGCGCAGGAGCGCGTCGATCAGGTGCCCGCGCCGCCCGAGGTGGTCGAATGGCTGGCGGCCTTTGTGCAGACGCATTACCAACCCGAGCCCAAGCGGCGCAAACGCCCCGACAGTTTCAAGCCGCTGACCGATCGCTTTGGCCAGCCGGTGCGCATCTCCACCGAAAAATCGAAGCGATCGGGTGGAGGAGGTGGTCATGGCGGTTGAAGACGAAGGCTTTCTGGGCCGTTGGTCGCGGCGCAAGACGCTGCAACGCAGCACCCCAGTGCACGACGAACCCGCGCTGCCCGCACCCGGCGCCGAAACCTTGGGCGACGCGGCACAGCCCACTCCAGCCGTTGTGCCGCCGGTGCAAAGCACGCCGGAGCCCGACACGCCAGAGGGTGTTGCGCAAAAGCCGCCCCTGCCCACGCTGCAAGACGTGCAGCAGCTGACCCGCGATTCCGACTTCAAGCCCTTTGTGGGCCGCCACGTGCCCGCCGACGTGCGCAACGCCGCGCTGAAAAAACTGTTCACCGATCCGCACTACAACGTGATGGACGGGCTGGACATCTACATCGACGACTATTCCATTCCCAGCCCCTTGCCGAGCGCGTTGCTGGCCAAAATGGTCAGCGCCCAGTTCATGAAGCTGGTGGACGATCCCGCCGAAGCCCAGGTGCCTGCGGCGAAGGGTGGACCGGCCGTGGACGATAGGACCGTGGCAGCGGCCGAGACCCCGGCCGAAAATACCCCAGACCCCGAAGAAAACAACAGCGTGCACGACACGCCAGAACCACGAGACCTCCAAGATGACCACGCTGATTTGCAGTTGCAACCAGACCATGCCCCTGGACCCGCAGGCACTGGGTCGGGCACTCGATGAAAACCTGACGCTGCACACCACGCTGTGTCGGCGCGACGCCCCAGCGTTCCAGAAGGCCAGCCGCAACAGCGACGAACTGGTGGTGGCCTGCACCCAGGAGGCCCGCTTGTTCACCGAACTGGCCGAGCAGACCGATGGCGCGGTGTCGCTGGACGTGCGCCCGATCCGCTTCGTGAACATCCGCGAGACCGGCGGCTGGAGCCGCGATGCCACCCAGGCCATGCCCAAGATCGCGGCCTTGCTGGCGGCGGCACGCTTGCCCGACGCCGAGCCCGTGAGCACGGTGAGCTATGCGAGCGCCGGGCGCCTGCTGATCGTCGGGCCCTTGGAGAGCGCAGAGCACATGGCCGCCCAGGTGGCCGACGTGCTGGATGTGAGCCTGATGGCCACCGGCGGCGCGGGCATGCAGGCGCGCCGCTTCCCGGTGATCGCTGGCAGCTTGAAGCAGTTGCGCGGTTGGCTGGGCGCCTTCGACCTGGCCTGGACGACCCAGAACCCGATCGACCTCGATCTGTGCACCCGCTGCAACGCCTGCGTGGCGGCTTGTCCGGAAGGTGCGATCGGGCTGGACTACCAGATCGACCTCAGCGCCTGCCGCTCGCACCGCGACTGCGTGAAGGCTTGCGAGGCCGTGGGTGCGATCAACTTCGCGCGCGAACCCCAGACCCACGAAGACCGCTTCGATCTGGTGCTCGATCTGCGCGCCACGCCCGCTTTCAGCCAGCATGCCCATCCCCAGGGCTACCTGCACCTGCCGCCGGGTTCCGACACCAGCCAGACGCTGGCCGCCGTGCTCAAGTTGCGCGAACTGGTGGGCGAGTTCGAA
Organism: Hydrogenophaga sp.; assembly: GCF_041633695.1. GTDB lineage: Bacteria > Pseudomonadota > Gammaproteobacteria > Burkholderiales > Burkholderiaceae_C > Hydrogenophaga. The sequence continues at coordinate 630 of NZ_JBFJMY010000388.1, read as the reverse complement.
AAACCCAAGTTCTTCAACTACAAGGCCAGCATTTGTGCGCACGGTCGCAACGAAACGCTGGGTTGCAACGCCTGTGTGGACGTGTGTTCGGCCAGCGCGATCAGCAGCGGTCTGGCGGGCAGCGCCCGCACGCCCGGCGCCAAGGCCACGCGCAACCAGATCACGGTCAACCCGCAGCTGTGCGTGGGTTGCGGTGCTTGCACCACGGTCTGCCCGACCGGGGCGCTCAGCTTCGCCTATCCGCGCGCCAGCGAACAAGGCGCCAAAATGCGCAGCCTGTTGTCCACCTACGCCAAGGCCGGTGGACGCGACGCCGCCTTGTTGCTGCACAGCCAGGAAGCGGGTCTTGCGCTCATCAACGACCTGGGCCGTGCCGCCCGGCTGGACAAGAGCGTGCAGGGCGTGCCCGCCCGGGTGATCCCCTATCCGCTGTGGCACACCGCCTCGCTCGGGCTGGAGGTTTGGCTGAGTGCGTTCGCTTACGGCGCATCGCAGGTCTGGGTGCTGATGACGGGTGAAGAGGCGCCGCAGTATGTGGACGCGGTGCAGGCGCAAATGGAGGTGGCGCAGGCCATCGTCAGCGGCCTGGGCTATGGCGGTGTGCACTTCAAGCTGCTGCAGGCACGCGAT
>NZ_JBFJMY010000387.1:0-3998 GCF_041633695.1 Hydrogenophaga sp. | reverse complement strand
TTTTCTATAGAGAAATATGCTTCTGCATATTCATGGAATTTTGGGAGTCCCGATCGTATAGTTACTCTCTCCATTTTTAGTTTCAATTTTGGGAGGCATAGAAATATTGCGCATTCTGCAAATATAAATGCCGTTATTGCCATGAAAATGCCCGCCCACATAGAATGATTTATTTCCAAGTTCAGTATCAACAGTAAAGTTTTAAAGGGAAATTCATGTGAGTTTTTTATATGTTCCAAATTGGGTCTAATGAATAGTTCATTGGCTGGTGCAATAAAAATTGTAAATAAGATGCCAATGATGTTCAGTCTTTTGTAATAGGGGTGCAGCCGGTGTTCATTAGGCGCAACGAGATATGGGTAGTTCATGTCAACTCAGTGTGTAGCCTGAAGGGCTTTAACGCTCGCGAAAACTCTCAGAGCCCGCCCTTTGCACGGGACTCAACAAAAACTCAATCACCCTTCTCTGCCCCGTCTTGATCTCGGCGGTGATGTTCATGCCCGGGCTCAAGGGCACGCGTTTGCCATCTACATCCATGGTGTTTTGGCTCAAGGTCAAGGTGGCGGGGTAATAGGAGCCGCGTTTTTCATCGGTCACGGCATCGGCGGTGACGATGTTCACGGTGGCATCCACCGTGCCGTAGCGGGTATAGGGGAAGGTTTCCAGCTTCACTTCGGCCAGCTGCCCGGCGTTCACAAAGCCGATGTCCTGGTTGGAGATGTTCACCTCGGCGGTGACCTGGGCCTGCCCGGGCACCACGATCATGAGCGGCTGGGCGCTGGTGACGACACCGCCCACGGAGTGGATGGCCAGCTGCTGGATGACGCCATCGACCGGGGCGGTGAGCTGGGTGAGGCGCTCGCGCTGATCTGCTTTGGCCAGCTCGGCCTGCAATTGCAGGGCTTGGGTGGTGGCCAGGGCGCGGCGGTCGCTGAGCTGGCGGGTGGTTTCGGCTTTGAGCGCGGCTTTGGTTTGGGCGGATTCGCGCAGGGTAGAGGCGGCCTCCGCCAGGCGGGCTTGTTGGGTGTTCAGGTCTTGTTCCAGCTCGACGCGTTCGCGGGTGCGGTCTTGCGTGGCGTGGTTCGACATATAGCCCTGGTCCACCAGGCGCTTGAAGTCGGCCTCGCGGGCGCGGGCCAGGGGCAATGTGGCTTGCAGTTTGGCGATGCTGGCTTGCACGGTGGCCATCTCGGCCTGGTGGCGCGCGGCCTCTGCGTCTAGCCGGGCGAGTTTGGCGCTGATGTCTTGCCACTCGGATTGCAACTGGGCCTGGGTTTGTGCGAGGGCTTCGACAGGCTCAGCCCGAACGGAGGTTGACTCGGTCCAAACGGAGGTTGACTCGGTCCAAACGGAGGTTGACTCGGTCCGAAAGTAGCTTGACTCTGTCCGTCCGGAGGTTGGCTGGGTCCGGGTGGAGGCGGGTCTGGACGGAAGAATGGGGGGCTGACCGGTGTGCAGCGCTTGCAACAGGGCGGTGGTGCGTTGCTGTTCGCTCTGGGCGGTGGCGAGCTGCTCTTGCACGCTGGCCTTGTCGGCGCTGGCTTCGGTGGGGTCCAGCTCCACCAGCACCTGGCCGGCGTGCACGCGGTCGCCGTCTTTCACCAGCACGCGTTTGACCACGCTGGCTTCCAGAGGCTGTATGACTTTGGTGCGTTCGCTCACGATGATGCGCCCGGGCGCCACGGCCACGATATCGATCTTGCCCAGGCTGGCCCAGAGAATGGCGAGCACGAACAAGAGCATGAGACCCCAGGCCAGGCGGCGCGACGCGGGGTGTACGGGCGTGTCTTGCAGGCTGAGGGCGGCGGGCAGAAACGCCACTTCGTCGGCCAGGCGCTGAGGGCCCGCGAGCTCGGCGCGGTGTGTCCAGGCGGCCAGGAAGACGGCTTTGTAGCGCGCCAGCAGTTCCAAGACGGGGTGGCGCGCCGGCTGGGCTGGCAAGTTGCTGGCCGCTGTGGTGGAAGCGCGGGCCTCGGGGGTGACTTCTGCCACGGCGTCGGCGATTGTTCCGGCGCTCATGCCTGGCCCCCTTCGCCGCTTGGGCTGCCGTCTTGCATGCGCCACAGGTAGTGGTAGAGGCCTTTGGGTTTTTGCAGCAAGGCGTCGTGCGGCCCGACCTCGACGATGTGGCCTTTGTCCATGACGATGATGCGGTGCGCCCGGCGCACGGCCGATAGTCGGTGGGCAATGATGAGCACGGTGCGGCCCTGGCAGATCTGGGCCATGTTGCGCTGGATGATGGCCTCGCTCTCGTAGTCGAGCGCGCTGGTGGCTTCGTCAAAGATCAGGATGCGCGGGTTGGTGAACAGCGCCCGGGCAATGGCGATGCGCTGGCGCTGGCCACCCGAGAGCGAAGCGCCTTGTTCGCCCACCACGGTGTCGTAGCCCTCGGGCAGCTCGCTGATGAATGCGTGCGCGCCGGCCAGCTGGGCGACGCGCATCACAGCTTCGATCGGGGCGGCCGGGTCGGTGATGGCAATGTTTTCTCGCACGCTGCGGTGGAACAGCAGGTTTTCCTGGAGCACCACGCCCACCTGCCGCCTGAGCTGGGCGGCGTCGATCAAACCGATGTCGATGCCGTCCACCAGCAGGCGCCCGCCCTCAGGGCTGTACAAACGCTGCACCAGCTTGGTGAGCGTGCTCTTGCCCGAGCCGCTGCGGCCCACGATGCCGATGACTTCACCGGCTCTCACATCGAGGTTGATGCCGTTCAAGACCGGTGTGGCTTCGGGCCGGTAGCGGAAGGTGAGCTTGTCCAGCGTGATGCGGCCTTTGAGCAAAGGCAGTTGGGCGGTGCTGGTGGGCGGCACTTCGGTGCGGGTGTTCAAGATGTCGCCCAGGCGGGCCACCGAGATGCCGGTTTGCTGGAAGTCGGTCCAGAGCTGGGCCATGCGCATGATGGGTTGGGAGACGCGCTGGGCAAACATGTTGAAGGCCACGAACTGGCCCACGGTGAGCGCGTTGTCCATCACCAAGTGCGCGCCATACCAGAGCGTGGCGGCGTTCACCAGCTTGCCAATCAGGTTCACGCCTTCGTGCGCCACGGTGGCGAGATTTTGTGTCTTGAAGCTGGCTGAAACATAAGAAGCCAGCTGGTTGTCCCAGCGCTTGCCAAAGCTGGGCTCCAGCGCCGTGGCCTTCACGGTCTGGATGCCGGTGACGGTCTCCACCAGCATGGCCTGGTTCTCTGCGCCGCGGGCAAACTTCACGTCGAGCCGCTGGCGCAGCAGGGGCACCACCGCCAGGCTCAGGCCAAAGTACAGCGGCAAACTCACCAGCACGATGAGCGTGAGCGGCACGCTGTAGAACAGCATGACGGCGATGAAGACCACCGAGAAGAACACATCGAGCAGCACGGTGAGCGCGTTGCCGGTGAGAAAGCTGCGGATGTTTTCCAGTTCGCGCACACGGGCCACCGAATCGCCTACGCGGCGGGCCTGAAAGTAGGCCAGAGGCAATTGCACCAGGTGGCGAAACAGGCGCGAGCCCAGCTCCACGTCGATGCGGCTGGTGGTGTGGCTGAACACATAGGCGCGCAAGGCGCCCAGCACGCTCTCGAACACCACCACGATCACCAGGCCGATGACCAGCACATCCAACGTGGTCATGCCCTTGTGCACCAGGACCTTGTCCATCACCACCTGAAAGAACAGCGGCGAGACCAAACCAAAGAGTTGGAGAAAGAAGCTGATCAGCAGCACTTCACCCAGCAGCTTGCGGTATTTGACGAGGCTGGGCACAAACCACGAAAAATCAAACTTGGCCAGTGCCCCGACCGTGCTGGCGTGGCTGCTGACGAGGATGAGTTCGCCGCTCCATTGCTCGGCGAATACCTCGACCGGTTCGATCGTGGGGCGGCCGGGAGCCGCGTCACCAGCGACCTCCTGGAACAGCACCCGCTGACCGTCGCATTGCGCCAGGATCACGACGCGCAAGCCCGCATCGGAGCCGCGCATCACCGCCAGCGCGGGCAGCGGTGTGAGCTGCAGGCGCTGGGG
>NZ_JBFJMY010000386.1:0-4000 GCF_041633695.1 Hydrogenophaga sp. | reverse complement strand
GCGCCGCCACCTCTTGCGCCCGCAGGTGTTTTTTCACCGTCATGGGGTAGTAGGTGCCACCCTTCACGGTAGCGTCGTTGCAGACGATCAGGCAGTCCACGCCGCTCACACGCCCGATGCCGGTGATCACGCCGGCGCAGGGCGCGCTGTCGCTGCCGTCGCGGTCGGGGTACATGTTCATGGCGGCCAATGGGCTCAGTTCCAGGAACGGGGTGCCGGGGTCGAGCAGCATTTGCACCCGGTCGCGCGGCAGCAGCTTGCCGCGCCCGGTGTGTTTGGCCCGCGCTTTCTCGCCGCCACCCATCGTGGCTTTTTCGATCTGCAGCTTCAGGTCGTCCACCACCGCGCGCATGGCGGCGGCATTGGTCTGGAATTCGGCAGAGCGGGCGTTGAGTTGGGTCTCCAGAGTCGACATGGCGGCTTCCGTATGGTTGGTCGGGACATTGTGGAGGATAGACCCATGGGCCGGACAATGGCCGTCAGACAGGTTGCAAATCGCGCCACAGTTCGACAAACTACCCGCATGCCCGTGCTTGCCCCACCCCACCGCCTGCGCCGCGCCGCATCGGCGTCCACCTCCCCATCCATGCAATTGGCTTTGACGCCGATGCGTTTTGTGGCGGCCATGGTGGCCGCCTACGAGGCCCGGGGCATGGACCCGTCGCAGGCCTTGAAACTGGCACAAATCACGCCAGAGACGGCGGCCAACCCCGGTGCGCGCATCACCGCCGCACAAATGGAGCGCCTGTCAGAAGCCGCGATGCGGGAACTCGACGACGAGGCCCTGGGCTGCTTTCGCCGCGCCCTGCCCTGGGGCAGCTACGGCATGCTGGCGCGCGCCTCGCTTTCTTCGCCCACGCTGGGCGTGGCGCTCAAGCGCTGGTGCAGGCACCACAGCCTGCTCACCGACGACGTGGCGCTCTCGGTCCACACCGAGGGCGACACGGCCCGGCTTGAACTCCGCGCCCACCAACACCCGCAGGCCTTGAGCGAGTTTTGCGTGGTTTCGGTGTTGCGCAACGTGCTGGGCCTGGCGTGCTGGTTGGTGGATTCGCGCATCCCGCTGCACGGCGCGTGTTTCCCCTACGCCGCGCCCGACCATGTGGATGCCTACCGCGTGCTGTTCGACGGCCCCGCCGTGTTCGATCAGGCGCACGCCGCCCTGCACTTCGATGCCCGCTACCTGGCCCTGCCCATTGGCCGCGACGAAGCGGCCATGAACCAGATGCTGCAACACGCTCTGCCGCTCACGGTGCACGCCTACCGGCGCGACCGGCTGCTGGTGCAACGGGTGCGCCTGGCCCTGGCGATGCAACCCGACGACACGCGCAACGCCGACGATCTGGCCAACCTGCTCCACGTGTCGCCCCGCACCTTGCACCGGCAGCTGAAAGACGAAGGCGCTTCGCTGCAAACCCTGAAAGACGAGGTGCGGCGGCAACGCGCCACCGAGCTGCTGCAACGCACCAGCCGCCCGATCAAACAGGTGGCGCTGGCGGCGGGCTTTCTGAACGAGAAGAGTTTTATCCGCGCCTTCAAGGGCTGGACCGGGCAGTCCCCGGCGGACTTCCGGCGCCTGGTGCCGCCATTGGCCTGATCTGCAACCCCAATGGCGCGCACCGGCGCCACCGCATGCCTAGACTGTGGACATGATCGCCATCCACGACGACACCACCATCGGCCAGGCCTTTTTCGAAGCCTGCGACCGCTATGCGGACAACAGCTTGCTGGCCGTGCCCGCCAACCCGGCGCGCAACTACGACCCCGCCGGGCGGGAGATTCGCTACGCCGAAGCCGCCGTGGCGGTGCGCGCCCTCATGGCCCGCTACCGCGCCGCCGGCTACGGGCTGGGCCACCGCGTGGCGCTGTTGCTGGAAAGCCGGCCCGAACACCTGCTGCACAAGCTGGCGCTCAACGCGCTGGGCGTGTGCTGCGTGCCGGTCAACCCCGACTACCGTTCGCGCGAATTGGCCTACTTGGTCGACCACGCCAAGCCCGACCTGCTGGTGCTGCTGCCCGAGCGCGCGCAAGCCGTGCAAACGGCACTGGCGCTTTGCGCGCACCAACTGCCCGTCGTGCAACTGGCGGACCTGGACACGCATGCCCTGCCGCGCCCAGGCACAGCGGCCTTGCCCGGCGAACCGGTGGGCGACACACCGGCCTGCATCCTCTACACCTCGGGCACCACCGGCCAGCCCAAGGGCTGCGTGCTCTCGCACACCTACGAGCTGGCGGCTGGCCACTGGTACGCGCACCAAGGCGGCCTGGGCGCGGTGCGCGAAGGGCTGGAGCGCTTGTACAACCCGCTGCCGCTGTTCCATGTGAACGCGTCCATCCTGTCCTTCTATTGCATGTTGCTCAGCGGTGGCTGCCAGGTGCAGACCGACCGCTTCCAGCCCAGCCGCTGGTGGACCGAGGTGGTGGAAAGCCGCGCCACCATCGTGCATTACCTCGGCGTCGTGGTGCCCATGCTGCTCAACCAGCCCCCCAGCGCCCTGGAGCGTGCGCACCAGGTGCGCTTTGGCTACGGCGCCGGTGTGGAGCCCCAACTGCACGCCGTGTTCGAAGCGCGCTACGGCTTTCCCCTGCTGGAACTCTGGGGCATGACCGAGATGGTGCGGCCTTTGTGCGATTGCCACGAACCGCGCCAAGTGGGCACGCGCGCCTTTGGCCGCGCCCGGCCTGGACTGGACGCCTGCGTGATGGACGAGACCGGGCAGGTGCTGCCCGACGGCACGCCGGGCGAGCTGGTCATCCGCCACTCCGAAGCCACGCCACGGCGCCACTTCTTCAGCGGCTACCTGGACAACCCCGCCGCCACGGCAGAAGCTTGGCGCGGCGGCTGGTTCCACAGCGGCGACATCGTGACCCGCACCCCCGACGGCATGCTGCATTTCATGGACCGGCGCAAGAACATCATCCGCCGCTCGGGCGAGAACATCGCCGCCGCCGAGGTCGAAGCCCTGCTGCTCACCCACCCCTTGGTGGCCAACGCCGCCGTGATGGCGCTGCCCGACGAGGTGCGCGAAGAAGAAGTGCTGGCCTGTGTGGTGCTGCGGCGACCCGAAGGTGGCAAAGGCGTAGAAGCCACAGAAAACGCCGAGACCGCGCGCGCCCTGTTCGACTTCTGCCACCAGCAGCTGGCCTATTACAAAGCGCCGGGCTGGCTCTGGTTTGCGGCGGAGATCCCCACCACCGGCACCCAGAAAATCCAGAAGCACCGCATCTTTCCCGACGGTTGTGACCCGCGCAGCCTGCCCGGCATGCACGACCTGCGCCCCCTCAAAAAGCGCCATTGAGCGCAGGAGATTCCCCCATGCTCGTCTTGCACCATTGCGTCAGCGCCCGCTCCTTGCGCCCCTTGTGGATGCTGGAAGAACTGGGCCTGCCCTACGAACTGCGCCTGCTGCCATTTCCGCCGCGTGCGCACGCACGGCCCTACTTGGCGCTCAACCCGCTGGGCACCGTTCCCCTGCTGGAAGACGGCGACACCCGCATGAGCGAATCGGCCGCCATGTGCCAGTACCTGGCGGCGCGCCACAGCGCGGGCCAGTTGGATGTGGCCGTCAGCGAAACGGCCTACGGCGCCTATCTCAACTGGCTGCACATGAGCGACGCCACGCTCACCTTTCCGCAGACCCTGGTCTTGCGCTACACCCACTTTGAACCCCCCGAGCGCCAGCAGCCCCAGGTGGCGACCGACTACAGCCGCTGGTTCCTGGCCCGGCTGCGCGCGGTTGATGCCACGGTGCAACAACACACCTACCTCTGCGCCGAGCGCTTCACCGCCGCCGACGTGGCCGTGGGCTACGCCCTGCTGCTGGCCCAGCACCTGGGCCTGGACGCCCAGTTCCCACCCGCCGTGGTCGCCTACTGGCAGCGCCTGCGAGAGCGCCCGGCGTTTCAGCGGGCCTTGCGCGTGGAACGCGAAACCGCCATCGCCCAACAGGTAGACCCCACGCCGTCGCCAGATCTGCGGCCTTGACGGGCAAGCCCTTCT
>NZ_JBFJMY010000385.1:0-4001 GCF_041633695.1 Hydrogenophaga sp. | reverse complement strand
GTGCGTGGCAATCTGGCGGCGGGCGGCAAGGGCGTGGCGCAGCCGCTGAGTGACCGCGACCGCGCCATTGCCGAAGCCATTGGGCCGCAGCTCGCGGCGCGTGGCCTGTTGCTGGTGGGGCTGGACGTGATTGGCGACAAGGTGACCGAGATCAATGTCACCAGCCCGACCTGCTTCCAGGAGATCCAGCAGCAGACCGGATTCGATGTGGCTGCGATGTTCGCGGACGCGCTGGAACGGGCGCAGATGCCTAGCGCTTGATGCGGCGTTTGTGCGCATTGGGGGGCTGTTTTGGCCCAAACAAAGCCCAATGCCGTGACATTTTGACCGGCTATGGGGGCAAGACCTAACTTGCGCGACCCCAGTACGTGTGTGCAAAATGGCCTGCCGCAGTTCATCGGCCGCCTATTGAATCACCGTGCACATGCCTGAAGACCTCGATCTGTTCGCCTCCGTATTCGCCAAAACCGCTGCTGGGCAGCAAGAAATCCAGTCGCGTGCGCTGGGTTTGCCACCCATTGTGCGGCGCATTCTGGTGCTGGTCGACGGCCAGCGCAGCGGCAAGGACTTGGCGCCGTTTGCCACCGGCAGCGACATCCTGTCCATCATGGAACAGTTGATTGCCCAGGGATGTGTGGAGGTGAAAGAGCGCATCCAGGTCGCCTTGGCGCCGGCTGCCGGGCCGGCGGCCACTGACACGTCGCCCGCCGCTGGCGGTGTGGGTGCCGGGGCTGATGGCTACCTGGCCAGCCTGCCCGATGCCGCCACCCGCACCGCAGCCGACGCCGAGATGGCGCGCAACTTCATGATCAACACGGTCAACACCGTGTTCGGGCAAAACATGCGCCTGACCTTGATCCAGAGCATTTTCGAGGCCAAGGGCACCGAGGGCTTGCGCAAGGCCTATCTGTCCTGGGCGGAATCCATGGCCAGCAGCCGCATCGGTGAAAAGCGCCTGCCCGAGCTGCGCGAGAAGCTGTCCAAGGTGCTTTGAGCGGCCCCGGGCGACTGCCCGGTTCAGTGCACGCTGGTCTTGGAGAACAGGTTCAACACCACCACCCCGGCGATGATCAGGCCCATGCCGATCCAGCCCGGTGCGTCGATCTTCTGCCCGTACAAGGCATAGGCCACCAGCGTGACCAGCACAATACCCAGGCCCGACCAGATGGCATAGGCCACGCCCACCGGCACCGACTTGAGTACCAGGGCCAGCGCGTAGAACGACAGCGCGTAACTCACCACTACGAGCGCAGACGGCGCCAGGCGGCTGAAACCCTGCGAGGCCTTGAGGGCCGAGGTGCCGATCACTTCGGCCACGATGGCCAGGCCCAGCAGCAGGTAGGCGTTCATGCCGGCCTAGAGTTTTTCGGTTTCACCCGAGCGGGGTTGCCACTTCATGAGCCGCTTCTCGATGCGGCCCACCAGTGCATCCAGCAACAGCGCGAACACGGTGAGCACCACGATGCCGGCCATCACGGTGTTGATGTCGAAACTGCCTTCGGCCTGCAGAATCAGGTAGCCCACGCCCTGGCTCGATCCCAGGTACTCACCCACCACCGCGCCCACAAAGGCCAGCCCCACCGAGGTGTGCAGCGAGCTGAACACCCAGCTGGTGGCGCTGGGCAGGTAGACGTGGCGCAGCAGCTGGCGCTGGCTGGCGCCGAGCATGCGCGCATTGGCCAGGATCACCGGACTGACTTCTTTCACGCCCTGGTAGACGTTGAAGAACACGATGAAGAACACCAGCGTGACACCCAGCGCCACCTTGCTGGCGATGCCCAGGCCGAACCAGACCGCGAAGATGGGCGCGAGGATGATGCGCGGCATCGAGTTCATGGCCTTGATGTAGGGCTCCAGAATGGCCGAAGCCATGGGCGAGAGCGCCAGCCACAGGCCACCGGCCAGACCGGCGCCGGAGCCGATGCCAAATGCGAGCAAGGTCTCGGTGAGCGTCACGCCCAGGTGTTTGTAGATATCGGCCTCGGTGACGAACCAGGACCAGATGCGTTGCGCCACCACCACCGGCTCGCCAAAGAAGAAGGCGGCTTGCCGGTCGTTGTCGAACATGAACAGCGGCACCAGGCCGGGCGTGGTCATGGCGTACCAGAACACGAGCAGCAAGACCAGCAGGCCGAGCTGCCACAGCAACAAGGTCTGGGCGCGGGGTTTGATGACATTCCACATGGTTCTGGCTCAGGCTGCCTGCAGTTGTTGGCGGTAGCCCTTGAGCACTTCTTCGCGCAGAACGGCCCAGATGGCGCTGTGCAGCTCGATGAAGCGGGGCGTGGTTTTGATTTCGGCCACGTCGCGCGGACGCGGCAGGTCGATGTGGAATTCACCGATGGGGCGGCTGCCCGGTCCGGCGCTCAGCACCACCACGCGGTCGCTCATGGCAATGGCTTCGTCCAGATCGTGGGTGATGAACAGCACCGCCTTCTTCTTGGCCGCCCACAATTCCAGCACCTCGTTTTCCATCAGTTGGCGGGTCTGGATGTCGAGCGCCGAAAACGGTTCGTCCATCAGGATGATGTCCGGGTCGAGCGCCAGGGTCTGGGCCAAGGAAGTGCGCTTGCGCATGCCGCCCGAGAGCTGGTGCGGGTAGCGGTCACCAAAGCCACCCAGGCCGACCCGGCGCAACCAGTCTTCGCCTTGCGCACGGGCCTGCTCCAGCGGCACGCCGCGAAATTCCAGGCCCGCCATCACGTTTTGCAAGGCGGTGCGCCAAGGCATCAGGCTCTCGGCCTGGAACATATAGCCCGCCCGCGTATTGGTGCCGTTCAGTGCCTGGCCGAACACCGACACGCTGCCGGTGCTGGGCACGAGCAAACCGGCGGCGACGTTGAGCAGGGTGCTCTTGCCACAGCCGGTGGGGCCGACCACGCTCACGAACTCGCCCGCTTCCACCTTCAGCGACACGTCTTGCACGGCGGTGTAGCGCTGACCGGGGTCGTCCTTGCTGATGAAGGTGCAGGCCACACCTTGTAGATCGATGGCTGGAGGGTTCATGTGTTCAAACGGTGGAAGTCAACGGTGCTGCGGCGCACGCCTGGCGCCGATTCGAGTGCCCTGCGCAGCCGCCATTGGACCGCCCCATGTCGGTTCGTGCAGAGCGGTCCGCAGGTGCCGCCCCCTGGGGGGCGGCACGCATCACTTTTGCATCACTTGTATTTGGCGTTGGCCTTTTGTGCATAGGCGTTGGTGAACACCGCGTTGAGATCGAGCTTGGCGGCTGCGATCTTGTCGTCCACGCTGGCCAAGGCGCGGTAGGCGGTTTCGGGGCCTTTGGCGGGGAACAGGCCATCGGGTGAGAGCGCGCCCTTGGCGGCCATGAAAGCGTCGATGTAGACCGCGCGGTCGCCCAGCAGATAACTTTCGGGCACGGCTTTGATGATGTCGCCCGGACCGGCGGCCTGGATCCACTTGTTGGCGCGCACCATGGCATTGGCCAGGGCTTGTGCGGTGTTCGGGTTTTTGTCGATGAAGCTTTGCGGCGCGTACAGGCAACCCGCTGGCATGGGGCCGCCGAACACCTTTTCAGACTCCGAGACGATGCGGGTGTCGGAGACGATTTTCAAGTCGCCCGAGCGCTGCAGCAAGGTGATGACGGGGTCCAGGTTGCTGATCGCATCGATCTGTCCGGAGCGCATCGCGGCCACGGCGCCGCTGCCCGCACCCACGCCGATGATGCTCACATCGCTGGGCTTGAGGCCGGCCTTGGCCAGCACGAAGTTGACCATCACATTGGTCGAACTGCCGGGTGCGGTGACACCGATTTTCTTGCCCTTGAGGTCGGCCACGGTTTTGAAGCCGGCCATGGTCTTGGGGTTGACGCCCAACACGATTTGCGGTGCACGGCCTTGCAGCACAAAGGCGCGCATGGGCTGGCCTTTGAATTGCATGTTGATGGTGTGCTCGAACGCGCCCGAGACCACATCGGCGCTGCCGCCCACCACGGCGGCCAGGGCTTTGGATCCACCCGCAAAATCGACCACCTCCACATC
>NZ_JBFJMY010000384.1:0-4003 GCF_041633695.1 Hydrogenophaga sp. | reverse complement strand
TGCAGAGAGACAACATCATGAAAAGCAAACATTACCAAGACATCCTGGGCGGCCTGGCCCTGGTTGCTCTGGGCGCATTCGCGGCCCTGTACGCCCAGCAGTACGAAATGGGCGACCTCAACCGCATGGGCCCTGGCTACTTTCCGGTGGCCCTGGGCACTTTGCTCGCTGTGCTGGGCTTGTTCATCGCCGTGCCGGCGTTCTTTCGTGGCGGCCCCGCCATTCAGTTGGCCTGGAAGAGTTTCATCACGGTGGTGCTCAGCATCGTGTTGTTCGCCTTCGCGCTCAAACCCCTGGGTTTGCTGCTGGCCACGTCCCTGTCCGTGCTGGTGGCTTCGCTGGCCGATCACGACATCCGCTGGAAAGGCCGGCTCGCGGTGGCCGCAGGTGTGTCTCTCGTCACCTACGTCATCTTCATCCTGGGCTTGAGCATGGTCCTGCCGGTCTGGCCCTGGAGCCTCTGAGCCCACGCCCTCTATCTGAATCAACTGAGAAATAGCACATGGATATCCTCAACGGATTGATGGTCGGCCTGGAATCGGCGATGCAGCCGATGACCTTGCTTTACTGCTTCATCGGTGTTTTTCTGGGCACCCTGATCGGGGTGTTGCCCGGTATTGGGGCCTTGGCCACGATTTCACTGCTGCTCCCCGTCACGTACCACATCCCGCCCACCTCGGCGATCGTGATGCTGGCCGGGGTCTACTACGGTGCGCAATACGGTGGCTCCACCGCCGCCATTTTGCTCAACCTGCCCGGCACGCCTTCGTCGGCCGTGACCTGCCTCGACGGCTACCAGATGGCCAGACAGGGACGGGCGGGCGTGGCCTTGTTCATGACCACCATCGCCTCGTTCGTGGGTTCGATGCTGGGCATCCTCATGCTGGTGCTGTTTTCGCCCAGCATTGCCGAGCTTGGTCTGAAGTTCGGGCCTGCGGAGTATTTCTCCATGATGCTGCTCGGTCTGATCGCGGCATCGACCCTGGCCTCGGGCTCGCCTGCCAAGGGCATGGCCATGGTGGTGCTGGGCTTGCTGCTCGGCACGGTGGGCACCGACGTGAATTCGGGTGTCGCCCGCTTTGATTTCGGCGTGCCGGAGTTGATGGACGGCATCAACCTGGTGGCGCTGGCCATGGGCATGTTCGGCATTTCCGAGGTGATTGCCAGCATCAACATGGTGCGCAAGTCCGACGTCAAGGAAAAAATCACGCTGCGCAACATGTTGCCCACACGCCAGGACGTGCGCGATTCCATCATGCCCATCTTGCGTGGCACGGGCGTGGGCAGCTTTTTCGGTGCGCTGCCGGGTACCGGGGCGGCCATTGCCTCCTTCATGTCCTATGCGGTCGAGAAGAAGGTGGCCAAGGACCCGAGCCGGTTCGGAAAAGGCGCCATTGAAGGCATTGCCGGTCCCGAAGCGGCCAACAACGCGGCGGCCCAGACCGCCTTCGTGCCCACGCTGTCGCTGGGCATTCCCGGTGACGCCGTGATGGCGCTGATGCTGGGCGCGCTGATCATCCACGGCATCCAGCCAGGTCCCTTGCTGATGACGCAACAACCCGAGTTGTTCTGGGGCTTGATCGTGAGCTTTGGTATTGGCAATGTGATGCTGATGGTGCTCAACCTGCCCTTGATCGGCGTCTGGGTGGCGATTTTGCGCATCCCCTACCGCGTGCTCTACCCCGCGATCCTGATTTTCATCAGCCTGGGCGTCTACAGCGTGAACAACAACACCTTCGACGTCTTGATGGTCGCGGGTGTGGGCTGCTTTGGTTATCTGATGTCGGCGCTCAAGTTCGAAGCCGCACCGATGTTGCTGGGTTTTGTGCTGGGCCCGCTGATGGAAGAGAACCTGCGCCGCTCTCTGCTGCTGTCGCGCGGCGACATGATGACCTTTGTCGAGCGTCCCATCAGCGCCTGGTTGCTGGCTTTTGGCCTGGCGATCGTGGTGTGGAGCATCGTCTCGGCCATGAGAAAACCGGTGCTGCGCTCGATCGTGCAAGACTGAGCCACATTGCGCTACCGTGCCGCCGCGCTGTCTCGGCGGCGCGGTCCTGAGGCGGTGCTTCACCGTCTCAGGACCCCTTCAAACGCCCGCGCTCAAGCGGGCAGGAAACCCTCTACCGACAGGTAGCGTTCGCCGGTGTCGTAATTGAAGCCCAGTACCACGGCGTTGGCGGGCAGTTCCGGCAGCTTTTGCGCAATGGCGGCCAGGGTGGCGCCCGACGAAATACCCACCAGAATGCCTTCTTCGCGCGCGCAACGGCGCGCCATTTCACGCGCAGGCTCGGCGTCCACCTGGATCGTGCCGTCGAGCAAGCTGGTGTCGAGGTTGTTGGGAATGAACCCGGCGCCAATGCCCTGGATGGGGTGGGGTGCGGGCGCACCGCCCGAGATCACGGGTGAAAGCACCGGTTCCACCGCGTAGACCTTGAGCTGGGGCCATTTGGCTTTGAGCACCCGGGCGCAACCGGTGATATGGCCACCGGTGCCGACACCGGTGATCAGCGCGTCGACGCCGTCGGGAAAGTCGGCCAGGATTTCTTGCGCCGTGGTGCGGGCGTGCACCTCCACGTTGGCCGGGTTGTTGAACTGTTGGGGCATCCATGCGCCGGGCGTGCTGGCGACGATTTCTTCGGCGCGGGCAATCGCGCCTTTCATGCCTTTTTCGCGCGGCGTCAGATCGAACGAGGCGCCGTAGGCCAGCATGAGGCGGCGGCGTTCGATGGACATGCTGTCGGGCATGACCAGCACCAGCTTGTAGCCCTTGACTGCGGCCACCATGGCCAGACCGATGCCGGTGTTGCCCGAGGTGGGCTCCACGATGGTGCCACCGGCCTTCAGCGCGCCGGATTTTTCGGCGTCTTCCACCATGGACAAGGCGATCCGGTCCTTGATGGAGCCGCCGGGGTTGCTGCGCTCCGATTTGATCCACACCTGCTGCGAGGCGCCCGAAAACAGGCGCTGCAGGCGCACGTGCGGGGTATTGCCAACGGTCTCAAGGATGTTCTGGGCTTTCATGGGACGGGTCTCCTGGTGCGTTCGGGGATGGACGAAGGGTGTGGGCGTGCGGTGCGGCCACGGGCGCGAGAGGCGGCGCTTAGGCCGGGCGACCACTGTAGCAAACGGTTATGGCCGTTGCCGCTGGCGACCGCTTTCGGTGGCCGGTGTTCGCTCAGGGCTTGGCGGGCTGAAGGTCGAGTGCGGCGGAGTTCATGCAGTAGCGCAGCCCTGTGGGGGCCGGGCCGTCTTCAAACACATGGCCCAGGTGCGCGCCGCATTGGCTGCACACGGTTTCCACCCGCTTCATGCCCAGGCTGTTGTCCACCACTTCGGTGATGCTGCCTGGCACGGCCTGGGAAAAGCTGGGCCAGCCACAGCCGGCGTCGAACTTGGTTTTGGAATCAAACAAGGTGTTGCCGCAGCACACGCAGTGGTAGCTGCCGTCGGCCCAGACCTGTTCGTACTTGCCGGTGAAGGGCCGTTCGGTGCGGGCGTGGCGCGTGACTTCAAAGGCCAGCGCTTCGGCGTTCTTCTGCGCGAGCAGCGCACGCCATTCGGCTTCGGTTTTTTCTATGGGATGCGTCAAAGCGGTGCTCCTTCGTGAAATGCGGCGGGGTCCGGCGCCGCGCGCGGTTGGAGCAGCCATTGTCTCTGAGACGACATGCACCCGACGACAACCGGGGTTTCCCCTGAGGTACGGGCCCGGTTTGCGCTTGGATGGGACCTTGCACTGCGGCATGATGGCTACCCAGATACCCGCCCTATTTTTCGCACCAGAACAAGGAGACTCCCATGCTGGGACAAATGCAAACGCAGCCGTTGCTGATTTCATCGCTCATCACCCACGCCGAGCGCCACCACGCCAGTGGTGAAATTGTTTCGCGGCGGGTGGAGGGGGATATCCACCGCTCCAACTGGGGGCAGGTCGCCCGGCGGTCGCGCCAGGTGGCCCGCGCCATAGAAGCTTCCGGGGTCGGGTTTGGCGAACGCGTGGCCACGC
>NZ_JBFJMY010000383.1:0-4010 GCF_041633695.1 Hydrogenophaga sp. | reverse complement strand
GGCGATGTCGATGGCGGCGGTGTTGCCATCCACTTGCAGCGAGACCAGACGCTGGTCCTGGATCTCGAAGCCACCGATCTGCACCCCGATGCGCACGGTGGTGCCTGCCTGGCGGTGGTGGGCCAGTACGTGTTCGGCCAGTTGCGCGGAGACCGAGCGCCCCAACAGCCGGGGGGCCGATTCCAGCACCGTCACCGGCAGACCCAGCTGCTGGGCCGAAGCCGCCAGTTCCAGGCCGATGAAACCGCCACCCAGCACGGTCAGCTGGTGCCCAGCCGCAGCGGCTTCGTTCAGGCGCGTGCGCAGGGCGCGCGCGTCTGTGGCGTTGCGCAACAGGTGCACGTTGTGCAGGCCCTTGGGCAGTACATCGAGCGTGCGTGCGCGCGTGCCCGTGGCCAATACCAAGTGTCCGTAAGAGAGTGTGGTGCCGGAACGCAGCTGCACTTGGCGGGCTTCGCGGTCGATGTTCGTCACCGGGTCGGCCAGGTGGGTTTGAATGCCTTGCTCGGCGAACCAGGTGGTGGCCTTGTGTGGCATCAAGGCTTCGTCGGCTTTCTTGAGGAAGCTCTTGGACAAAGGAGGGCGCTGGTAAGGCAGTTCGTCTTCGGCGCAGACCAGGTGCACCCGGTGTGCCTGGCCGGCTTCGGCCAGTGCGGCGCACAAGGCAGCGGCGGCGTGTCCGCCACCGACGATGACGATGGCGTCGGTCTGAGGGGTGTGGGGTGTCTGGTTCATGTTTCGCTGCCGCGTGCGCGGCGTTGTCGGACCTGGGGGTAGTGGCGTTGCAGGTAGTCTTGCGTGGCCGCTTCCACCGCAGGCAAATTTTCGTGCAGGCGGCGCAGCAGGCCGATCAGGGTTTCCCGCTCCGGTTGCGTGAGCACCGAGAGAAAGGCCCGCTCGCGCTCCATCGCCAGCTCCAGGATCTGATTGTGCAGGTCGCGGCCTTTGGGTGTGATGGAAGCCAAGCGCAGCCGACCATCCTGCTCGTCCAGCGCGATGGTGATGAGCCCACGCGCCACCATGCTTTTGAGCGCTCGGCTCACCGAGGCCTTGTCCATGCCGATGGTGCGGGAGATGGCTTGTGCGGTCAGCGACTCTTCTATCGCCAGCAGCACCAGCAAACGCCAGGTTTCGATGCCGACGTTGAACGCGCTGAGGTAGGCGGTGGACGCGCCCCCCGACAGCTTGTTCGCGATCCAGGTGAGAAAGGCGGGGGTGTAGCGCTCCAGGTCGACCACGGACGCGTGGGCGCTGGGTTTGGACGAGGCTTTGCGTGTGCGGGGGGAGGCGGAAGGCGCAGAGGACGGCGGGCTCATGGACGGGGGCAGGAAGAAGTCGGGAGGCCCTATTGTTGCAGTTCGGGCAAGTGCACCACCAAACCTTCCAGCGCGGGCGACAACTTGATCTGGCAGCCCAGGCGGCTGTTGGTGCGGCGCTCGCTGGCGGTGCACTCCAGCATCTCCAGTTCGGTGCTGAGCGGGGCCGGCAGACGGTCTACAAAGGCCGGGTCCACGTAGACGTGGCAGGTCGCGCACATGGCCGAGCCACCGCATTCGCCAACGATGCCGCGCACACCGGCCGAGACCGCTGCCTGCATCAGGCTCTGGCCTTCGGGTATTTCCAGTGTGGTGGTTTGTTCGTTGGCGTCGATCAAGGTCACTTGGGGCATATCGGCTTCTTTCAGGCGGGGATCAGGCGCACCGGCATCGAAGCCAGCGCGCGCAAGGTGTTGTTGAGGCGGCGCTGGGGCTCACCCACGAGTTCGATGCGCGAGAAGCGCTTGGCCAGTGCGGTCAGCACCACTTCGCCTTCGAGGCGGGCCACCACCTGGCCCACGCAGCCGTGGATGCCGGAACCAAAGGCCATGTGACCGGCCGGGCGGCGCTGGATGTTGAAGCGGTCGGGCTCGGGCCATTGGCGCTCGTCGCGGTTGGCGGCGGCGAGAAAGGTCACGATCTTGCTGTCTTTCGGAATCGGCACGCCGAACAGCTCCGTGTCTTGCGAGGTGGTGCGGAAAAAGGTCTGCACCGACGATTCAAAGCGCAGCGCTTCCTCGAAAGCGGGGCGTGCCAGTGCGTGGTCGGCGTGCAGTTGCGCGTACTGATCGGGGTGCCGGGCCAGGCACAGGATGGCGTTGCCGATGCCGTTGACGGTGGTGTCCACGCCAGCCGACAAAAACGAGCGCACCAGCAGCGGGGCTTCTTCGTGGGTGATTTCGCCCGCGTCCGCCGCCTGGTAGATCAGGTCGCCAAAACCACCCGGGCGGAGGTTCTCGCGTTGGCAGTGCGCCATGATCCAGGCCGTCACCGGTTGCACGAGCTCGGCCGACTTTTGCAGCCGCTCGTTGCGCGGGCCAAAGGAGTTGAAGATCATGTCGCCGTAGAGCAAGAGGTTCTCGCGTTGGGCTTCGCCCACGCCCACCGCGTCGGGAAACACCTTCAGCGGATAAACCTCGGCCAGATCTTTCACCGCGTCGATGGTTTCGCCCGTCGCCTGGCGCGCTTGCAGGCGATCGATCAGCGTCCCGGCCTCGGCGGTGAACGTGGCCCGGATCTGCATCACGGTCTTGGGCGACAGGATGCGCGCGAGCACGGCCCGTGCCTTGGTGTGCGAGGGCGGGTCGGCCTCCAGGATCAGGCTCTTGGGACGGAACGGCGCTTCTTTGTGAAAATTGGCCAGCCCGACACCGGCGCCCGAAATGTAGGTGGCGTGGTCGTTGAACACGGCGTGCACGGACGCGTGGCGCGCGCAGGCGTAGATGCCGTAGGCCGGAATCCAGACCACGGGGCCGGCTTCGCGCATGCGCTGGTGGGCCTCGTAGGGGTCGGTCAGAAAGGCATCGCTGAACGGATCGATATCGACCACGGGGACGCCAGCGGGCGGGGCGGTTGTGGTGGTTGCATCCAGGGTGGGGGTGTTCATGGGGGTCTCCTGTCGTGGGTATTCAAGGCAAATGGCCAACTGCGTCAATGCGCGCCGGCCACGCCGACATAGCGCTCCAGCAAATCGCTGCGTTGGCCCAGGGCTTCGCTGTCGCTTTCCAGCACCACCTCGCCGCGTTCGAGCACCACGGCCCGGGGCGCAAAACGCAGCGCGTCGTCGACCTTTTGTTCGACCAGCAGCACCGCCACGCCGGTTTCTTGTGCGAGGTGCTCGAACGCGCGCATGAGTTCGATGCAGATGATGGGCGCCAGGCCTTCCAGCGGTTCGTCGAGCAACAGCAAGCGCGGCTTGCCGAGCAGGGTGCGGGCCACAGACAACATTTGTTGTTCACCGCCCGAGAGCTGCTGGCCACCGTTCTGGCGCCGTTCGGCCAGGCGCGGGAACAAGGCGTAGGCCTCGTCCAGTGCGCTGCGAGGGCGACCCTTGAGTCCGGTGACCAGGTTTTCTTCCACCGTCAGCGAGGGAAAAATGTCGCGCGTCTGGGGCACATAGCCCAGACCGGCACGGGCGCGTTCGCGGGGCGACCACAGCGTGATGTCCTGGCCGTCAAAATACACACGGCCTGCCTTCACGTCGGCCAGGCCCATCACCGCTTTGAGCAGCGTGGTTTTGCCCACACCGTTGCGGCCAATCAGGGCCAGGCGGCCACTCGGATTCAGCGAGAGGTTGACGCCATGCAAGGCTTGAATGGCGCCGTAGCCGGCGCTCAGCTTGTCGAGGTGCAGCAGATGCGTCATGGCGTCAGGCCTCCGCGCCCAGGTAGGCGGTGCGCACCGCGGGGTGTCGGCGTATCTCTTGCGGTGTGCCCTCGGCCAGCAAGGCACCGTCGGCCAGCACCAGCATGCGGTCCGCAAAATTGAAGACCAGGTCCATGTCGTGTTCGATCATCAAAATGGCCAGCTCGCTGGGCAGCGAATCGAGCGCGTCCAGCACCACCTGGCGTTCACCGCTGGGCACACCCGCCATGGGTTCGTCCAGCAACAGCACCTGGGGTTTGAGTGCCATCGCCAGCCCGATTTCCACCAGCCTTTGTTCACCATAGGCGAGCTCGGTGGGGCAACGTTGGG
>NZ_JBFJMY010000382.1:0-4024 GCF_041633695.1 Hydrogenophaga sp. | reverse complement strand
CGGTTCTGCGGGCCGACCAGGACCTGGCCCGTGGCCAGGCACTGCTGGCCCACTACCCGGCCTTCTACCAGGGCGACGCCGTCACCCCTGCGCCCTTGTTCGTGCTCGAACAGGCCTGAAAGGAATACGCATGTCCGCCACCGAGCTCTACAACCGCCCCTCTGCCGACTTCGACGCCAAAGTCGCCCGCAGCATCGCGCTGCTGAAAGAAGTGGCCGCCAGCCATTCCAAGCTGACGCAAGCCTCCAGCCTGGGGGTGGAAGACATGGTGGTCACCCACCTGATCCACCTGGCCCAGATCGCATCGGGCATTTTTGTGCTCGACACCGGCAAGCTGCACCCCGAAACCCTGGCGATGGTCGAGAAAATCGAGAAGCGCTACACCCGCAGCGTCGAGGTCTACCGCCCCAAAAACGAGTCGGTGATCAAGTTCGTGCGGCAGAACGGCGAAAAAGCCATGTTTGAAAGCGTGGAGCTGCGCAAAGGTTGCTGCGACATCCGCAAGATGGAGCCGCTCGCACGCGCCCTGGCCGGGCACGACGGCTGGATCACCGGTTTGCGCCGGGAGCAGTCGAATGCGCGGGCCGAAGTGGCCGAAGTCATGCAGGAACCCGAGCGCATCAAGGTCAACCCGTTGGTGGAGTGGACCTGGGGCGATGTCTGGCATTTTGTGGCCACCCAGCAGCTGGAATACAACGCCTTGCACGACCAGTTCTACCCCAGCATCGGCTGCGAGCCCTGCACCCGCGCCATCAGCATGGGCGAAGACTTTCGCGCCGGGCGCTGGTGGTGGGAACAGGAAAGCGCCAAAGAATGTGGCCTGCACGTGCAGGCGATCGAACCCTTGCGAAACGCCATCGAAGAAAAGAGCCCATCATGAACGCCCGCGCCGACGCCACCGTGCTGAACACCGCCGACCACAGCCTGAGCAACGCCCACCTGGATGCGCTGGAAGAAGAAACCATCTTCATCCTGCGCGAGGTGGCCGCCGCCTTTGAGCGCCCCACCCTGTTGTTCTCGGGCGGCAAAGACTCCCTGGTCATGCTCAAGTGCGCCGAAAAGGCCTTTGGCGTGGGCAACATCCCCTACCCCCTGCTGATGATCGACACCGGGCACAACTTCCCGGAAGTGACCGACTTCCGCGATTTCCGCGCCCAGGAACTGGGTGCCGAACTGATCGTGCGCAACGTCGAAGACTCCATGAAGCGCGGCACCGTGCGCCTGGCCCACCCCGGTGAAAGCCGCAACGTGCACCAGTCCGTGACCTTGCTGGAAGCGATCGAAGAATTCCGCTTCGATGCCTTGATTGGCGGCGCCCGCCGCGACGAAGAAAAGGCCCGCGCCAAAGAGCGCATCTTCAGCCACCGCGACAGCTTCGGCCAATGGCAGCCCAAGGCCCAGCGGCCCGAACTCTGGACCCTGTTCAACACCCGCTTGCAGCCGGGCGAACACTTCCGGGTGTTCCCGATCAGCAACTGGACCGAGCTCGACGTGTGGCAGTACATCGCCCGCGAGAACATCGCCCTGCCTTCGCTCTACTACACGCACCAGCGCGACGTGGTGGACCGCCGTGGCCTGCTGGTGCCCGTGACCGAGCTCACCCCGGCGCAAAGCGGTGAAACCGTGGAACGGCGCGATGTGCGTTTCCGCACCGTGGGTGACATCACCTGCACCTGCCCGGTGCCCAGCCTCGCCGCCACCGCCGAAGACATCGTGGTGGAGACGCTGTCGGTGGAGGTGAGCGAGCGCGGCGCCACCCGCATGGACGACAAGACCTCCGACGCCTCGATGGAGAAGCGCAAAAAGGACGGGTACTTCTAACGCCCCGCGCCGCACCTGCGGCGCCCTGGACCAGACACTTCGACTTCGGACATGGACATGAACACCACGATTTCTTCCCCCGCTGCCATCGACACCAGTGCCGCGCTGCGCCTGATTACCTGTGGCAGCGTGGACGACGGCAAAAGCACCTTGATCGGCCGCCTGCTGGTCGACAGCAAGGCCGTGCTGCAAGACCACCTGGCCGGCGTGCAGCGCCAGGGCCAGACCGACCTGGCCTTGTTGACCGACGGCCTGTCGGCCGAGCGCGAACAAGGCATCACCATCGATGTGGCCTACCGCTACTTCAACACCGAAACGCGCAAATTCATCATTGGCGATGCGCCCGGGCACGAGCAATACACCCGCAACATGGTGACCGCCGCGTCCAGCGCCGACGCCGCAGTGGTTCTGGT
The DNA here is from genome assembly GCF_041633695.1 of Hydrogenophaga sp. Lineage (GTDB taxonomy): Bacteria > Pseudomonadota > Gammaproteobacteria > Burkholderiales > Burkholderiaceae_C > Hydrogenophaga. The sequence continues at coordinate 1,790 of NZ_JBFJMY010000382.1, read as the reverse complement.
CGATGCCAGCAAGCTGCAATGGCAGGACGCCGGTCTCAAGCTGCTGCCGCAGACCCGCCGCCACAGCCTGCTGCTCAAGCTGCTGCGCGTGCCCTCGGTGGTGTTCGCCATCAACAAACTGGATGCGGTGGCCGATAGCCGGCTCGCGTTCGAACACATCAGCGCCGCCTTGCAAGCCTTTGCGGCTGAAGCGCAAATCCCGGTCACCGCCACCGTGCCGGTCTCGGCCCTCATGGGCTGGAACGTGGTGGATGCCGCCGCCGAGGCGAACTGGTGCGGCTACAGCGGCCCCACCTTGCTGCAGATTCTGGAGGACCTGCCGGTCACGCCTGCCGACACCGATTTGCCGTTTGCCTTTGCCGTGCAGTGGGTCGAGAAGTTCGCCTCTTCCGCCGACACCGCCAAGGGCCGCCGCACCTTCTGGGGCCGTGTGGCCACCGGCATGGTCCAACCCGGCCAGCAAGTACGCGTGATGCCCAATGGGCAAACCGCCACCGTGGCCCAGGTGCTCAGCCATGTGCGCAACCCGCAGGCCGTGATGGCCGGACACAGCGCCGGCATCGTGCTGGACCGTGAACTCGACGTGTCGCGCGGCGACTGGCTGCTGGCGCAGGACGACGGCCTGCAGGCGAGCCGCGACATCCAGGCCACCGTGGCCTGGATGGACGACGAAACCCTGGTACCCGGCCGCGTGTACTGGGCGCTGCACGGCCACCGTTGGGTCAAGGCCAAGATCAAACGCATCGTGCACCGCCTCGACATCCACACCTTGGCCGAAGAAGACGCGACCCAGCTCGAACCCAACGCCATTGGCCACATCGAACTCACCCTGCAAGAGCCGCTGGTGACCCTGCCTTTCGCGCAATCGCGGGCCCTGGGCTCGCTGGTCCTGGTCGATACCGCCAGCCACAAAACCTCGGGGGCCTTGCTGGTGAACTAGTTTTTTCGCCCGCAGCCATGCCTTAACTTATGTCAAGACCAGGGGCATGCAAAAGCCCTACCCTCAGCTAAACCCTAAAATTCGGGTTTTACCGAATTCCCTCCATCACCATGACCCACGTTGTCACCGAATCCTGCATCCGCTGCAAATACACCGATTGTGTGGACGTTTGTCCCGTGGATTGCTTCCGCGAAGGCCCGAATTTCCTCACCATCGACCCCGATGAGTGCATCGATTGCGCGGTCTGCATCCCCGAATGCCCCGTGAGCGCCATCTACGCCGAAGAAGACTTGCCGGCGGACCAGTTGCACATGACCGATCTGAACGCCGAACTGGCGCGCTTGCCGGGCTGGAAGAGCATCACCAAGCGCAAAGAACCCCTGCCAGACGCCGACGATTGGAAGGACAAAACGGGCAAACTGTCCGAGATGGTCCGCTGAAAGAACATGGAACCTCAACTGAACCAAGAAGTGATCGCCACCGCCGCCGCACACGACGGCCCGATAGAAACCGATGCCGTGATCGTGGGCGCAGGCCCGGTTGGGCTGTTCCAGGTGTTCGAACTCGGTCTGCTGGAAATCAAGGCCCATGTGATCGATTCGCTGGCCTATCCCGGTGGCCAGCCGGTGGAGTTGTATCCCGACAAGCCGATTTACGACATCCCGGCCGTGCCGGTGTGCACCGGGCAAGAGCTCACCGATGCGCTGCTCAAGCAGATCGAGCCTTTTGGGGCGACCTTCCATCTCGGGCAAGAGGTCACCACGGTGGAGAAACAGGACGATGGGCGCTTCTTTGTGGAAACGTCCAAAGGACGCCAATTTCTCACCAAGACCATCTTCATCGCCGCCGG
>NZ_JBFJMY010000381.1:0-4031 GCF_041633695.1 Hydrogenophaga sp. | reverse complement strand
GGGCCTGCGTGTCGCCGGCCATGGCGGCCTTGCAATACAGTGCAATGGCGGCATCCGCGTCTTTGGGCACCCCTTCGCCGTGCTCCAGTGCGCGGGCCTCTTCGCGCCAGGCAAGCACCTGCGTAGCGTCCACCGGGCTGTTGGCGTGTGCGCTGGCGGCCACGCCCAGCAGCAGGGCGCACAGGCTCAGCAAAAGGGGGTGGCGGCGGATCATGGCAGGAGAACGCGTCCGGGGTTCATGAGGTTGTTGGGGTCCAGCGCCTGCTTGATGGCGCGCATCAGACCGATGGCGACCGGGTCCTTGTAGTGCGGCAGGGTGGCCGCCTTCAGGCTGCCCACGCCGTGCTCGGCGCTGATGGAGCCATGGTAGCGCGCCACCGCGCCAAACACCAGTGCATTGACGCGCGCTTCCTCCGTCTGAAGGAAGTCCTGCGCGTTGGCGCCCAGCGGGGCTTGCACGTTGTAGTGCAGGTTGCCGTCGCCCAGGTGGCCGAAGTTCACCAGCCGCACGCCGGGAATGGCCTGCGTCAGCAAGGCGTCGGCCTCTTCACAAAAGGCCGGGATGCGCGAGACCGGGATGCTGATGTCGTGTTTGATGTTCAGGCCTTCTTCGGCCTGGGCCATCGGAATGCTCTCCCGGATGTGCCAGAGCTGGCCCGCTTGCGCCAGGTTCTCGGCCACCACCGCGTCGCTCACCAGTTCTTGCTCCAGCGCCGTTTCCAGCAGGCGTTCGAACAGCGCGCGGGCGTGGGTTTCGGACTCGGTGTCGCTGTTTTCCAGCAGCACACAGAAAGGCGAGCTTTGCCACAGCGGCACCCGCTGGGCCGGGAAATGGCGCGCCACGAGCCCGAGCGCAAACTGGCCCATGACCTCAAAGCCGGTCAAGCCCGCGCCCAGTTGCTGCTGCGCCAGCCCCAGCAGCCGCACCGCCGCTTCGAGCGAAGGCACGGCGGCCCAGGCGGTGAGTTGCGCGGCGGGTTGCGGGTACAGCTTCAAGGTGGCCGCTGTGATGATGCCCAACGTGCCTTCGCTGCCAATGAACAGGTCGCGCAGGTCGTATCCGGTGTTGTCCTTGCGCAGGCCGGTCAGACCGTGCCAGACCTCGCCTTGCGCGGTCACGACTTCCAGGCCCAGGCACAGTTCGCGCGCATTGCCGTAGCGCAGCACCTGGGTGCCGCCGGCGTTGGTGGCCAGGTTGCCGCCTATCGTGCAACTGCCTTCGGCGGCCAGACTGAGCGGAAACAGCAAGCCCGCTTGATCGGCCGCTTGCTGCAGGTTTTGCAAGATGCAGCCCGCTTCGACGGTGACCGTGAGGTTGGCCTTGTCGAGCGCGCGCACCGCCTGCATGCGGCCGAGGCTGAGCAGCACCTGCGTGCCGCTGGCATCGGGCACCGAACCCACCACCAGGCCGGTATTGCCGCCTTGCGGCACGATGGACGCGCCCGCCGCCGCGCAAGCGCGCACCACCGCCGCCACCTCGGGCGTGCTGCCCGGGCGCACCACCGCCAGCGCACGGCCTTGCGCGCGGCGGCGCCAATCGTTTTCCCAGGCGCTGAGGTCGGTGGCCGGGTCTTCGTGCGTGAGCACATGGGCCTCGCCCACGGCCTGCCGCAACTCGGCGAGCAAGCCGCTCATGGTTGGGGGGCGTCGGGCGCCGGGGACGTTGGTGCCAGGCCTTCGGGCAGGGTGCGGCGGGCCACTTCGGCCTTGACCGCGTCCTGGTTGGCGTGGCGCAGGCGGATGCGCACATGCAGCGCGCAGGCCACGAACAGCGCGCTGCACAGCAGCACTTCCACACCGGCCAGCCAGGCGCTCAAGCCGTGGTCGCTGGTGGCGCGCACCGCACCTTCGGCGAAATACAGCCAGATCATCAGACTGACCCAGCGGTAGGTGTACATGCGGTTCTTCAGCAAGCCGACCAGCGGCAGCAGCAGCGGAAACACCTTGAGCACCAACCAGGAGCCGCCCGGTCGCAAGGGGGCCAGCCACAACTCCCAGGCCAGACTGAGCAGGATCAGGCCCAGCAGGCTGCCCACCGCCAGCAGGCGCGTCCAGCGTATCGAGGCAACAGGAACAGGGGCAAGGTTTTCGGTGGACATCAGGGGAGTGCGTTGCGGGGGCGGGCCAAACGGGCAGGGGTGTTTCCAGGGCGCAGGGCACAGCGGGCGCAAGGTTTCATCCAACATCTGGGATGATACCGGCATGACTCTTTCCGACCGCTTGCAGGACATGGAAACCCTGCTGCGCAGCCTCTGGCTCGATACGCTGAATTTTCCCTGGCGCAACACGGCGGTGACGCTGCGCGAGCGCTTCCGCGAAGACCGCCTGGGCGTGACGGCCAGCAGTCTGACCTTCACCACCACCATTTCACTGGTGCCGCTGTTCACCGTGGCGTTGGCCGTTTTCAGCGCCTTCCCCATGTTTGACCGGTTGCAGAAGAATTTGCAGCAATGGCTGGTGACCAGTCTGGTGCCGGGCGACATCGCACGCCAAGTCTTGAGCTACCTGAACCAGTTCGCGGCCAAGGCGGGCCAGATGGGTTGGGCCGGTGCGCTGGCCTTGCTGGTCACGGCGCTGGCCCTGATCCTCACCATCGACCGCAAGCTCAACGACATCTGGCGCGTGCGCGAAAGCCGCCCGCTGACCCAGCGTGTGCTGGTGTACTGGGCGGTGCTCACGCTGGGCCCCTTGTTGCTGGCGGGCAGCCTCACCGCCACCTCGTACGCCTTGTCGTCCTCCAAAGGGCTGGTGGCCGCACTGCCGGGTGGGCTCAAGTTCCTGCTCGACACCTTGCAATTTGGCCTGATGGCTGGCGGGGTGGCGGCGCTGTACCGCTATGTGCCCAACACCCATGTGCGCTGGGCGCATGCCTTGCTCGGTGGGCTGTTTGTGGCCAGCGGCCTGGAGCTGGCCAAAAAACTGCTGTCCTGGTATTTGTCCACCGTGCCCACCTATTCGGTGGTTTACGGCACTTTTGCCAGCGTGCCGATCCTGCTGGTCTGGATTTACCTGGCCTGGGTCATTGTCTTGCTGGGCGCGGTGGTGGCGGCCTACCTGCCCAGCCTGCTGAGCGGCATTGCGCGGCGCGGCGACACACCGGGCTGGGCGTACCAGCTGGCCTTGGAGGCGGTGACCCAATTGCAGCGCGCACGTACACAAGAGGCCGGGCAGGCCTTGCCGCTCGAACCCCGGGGCCTGAGCCTGGCGGCTTTGGCGCAGGTGTTGCGGGTGGACGGCTTGCAACTGGAAGAACCCTTGCAGGCCTTGCGCCAGCTCGACTGGGTGGGCTGCCTGGACGAAGACGAAGGGCGCTGGGTACTGTTGGTCGACCCCGATGCCACGCCGCTGGCGCCGCTGGTCAACCGCCTGTTGTTGCGCCGGGCCTTGCACACCGAAGCCATGTGGCAGGCCAGCGGCTGGGACGTGCTCAGCCTGCGCCAGGCGATGGAAGCGCAGTCCGGCACCACGGACTGAGGCGCTGTGCGGCCACTGGGTGGCTCAACGGTTAAAGGGAAACCTTGCCCAGCCACATGTCCTTGTACATGACCCAGTCGCCCATGAAGCTGTAGAGCGGACGCTTGAAGCTGGCGGGTTTGTTCTTCTCGAACACGAAATGCCCGATCCAGGCGCAGGCGTAGCCCGCCAGCAAGCCGTACAGCAGGTATTGGGGCTTGCCGGTCCAGAACACCATCGCCAGGCAGATCAAGCCCAGGCTGCTGCCCAGAAAATGCATGCGGCGGCAGTTGCGGTTGGCGTGTTCTCCCAGGTAGAAGGGGTAGAAGTCGTGGAACGACTGGATGGATTGGATGCGTTCCACGTCGCGGGCGGTGTCGTTCATGTCGTGTCTCCAAAAGGGGCGTTGCGGGGCCGATGATGTTTGCACCAATCAGTCTAGGGCCTGTTCACACTATTTGTCCAAGATGCGTTGCGGATCAAAAAGGCCATGCGCAAGGCGCCACATGCAACCGATGGGGCAGCCGGGGCTTCCCCCCGGCCAGGCTTTGCAACGCCGCGCATGGCCATTTTGGCCG
>NZ_JBFJMY010000380.1:0-4039 GCF_041633695.1 Hydrogenophaga sp. | reverse complement strand
TCGTCACCCAGGATGTCGGTCAACACGGCGAAACGGTTGCCGTCTTTGATCAAGCCCATGGCGATACCGGCCACGTGCGCCTTCATGGGCACGCCCGCGTCCATCAAGGCCAGGCAACCACCGCAGACCGAAGCCATGCTGGAGGAGCCGTTGGACTCGGTGATTTCCGACACCACACGCATGGTGTAGGGGAAATCTTCCTTGCTCGGCAGCACAGCGATCAGCGCGCGCTTGGCCAGACGGCCATGGCCGATTTCGCGGCGCTTGGGCGAACCGAAACGGCCGGCTTCGCCCGTGGCGAAGGGAGGCATGTTGTAGTGCAGCATGAAGCGGTCTTCGAACTCGCCAGCCAGCGCGTCGATGCGCTGCGCGTCGCGGTCGGTGCCCAGCGTGGCCACGACCAGCGCCTGGGTTTCGCCGCGCGTGAACAGGGCCGAACCGTGGGTACGGGGCAAGACGCTGTTGCGGATTTCGATGGCGCGCACGGTGCGGGTGTCGCGACCGTCGATGCGGGGTTCGCCGGCCAGAATCTGGCCGCGCACGATTTTGGCTTCGATTTCGAACAGCAGGGCTTCAACGGCCACGCTGTCAAAGGCTGCGCCCTCGGCTTTCAAAGCGGCCATGACGTCGGCGTAAGCGGCGCGGCAGGCTTGCGTGCGCGCTTGCTTGTTGCGGATCTGGTAGGCGGCTTCCAGCTTGGCTTTGGCCAGACCGTCGATCTTGGCGATCAGTGGCTCGTCCTTGGCAGGTGGCTGCCAGTCCCAAGCCGGCTTGCCAGCGTCGCGCACCAGTTCTTTGATGGCGGCGATGGCGATGTTGCCCTGCTCATGACCAAACACCACGGCGCCGAGCATGATTTCTTCGCTCAGCTGCTGGGCTTCGGATTCCACCATCAACACAGCGGCTTCGGTACCGGCAACGACCAGGTCGAGCTGGCTGTCCTTGAGCTGGGTCTGACCCGGGTTCAAAACGTATTCACCGTTCACATAACCCACGCGCGCAGCGCCAATAGGGCCGTTGAACGGGATGCCGCTGATGGACAGGGCAGCGGAAGTGGCGATCAGGGCGGCGATGTCGGCCTGCACTTCGGGGTTCAAGCTCACCACGTGCACGATCACCTGGACTTCGTTGTAGAAGCCCTCGGGGAACAAGGGGCGGATCGGACGGTCGATCAGGCGGCAGGTCAGCGTTTCGAGTTCGCTGGGACGGCCTTCGCGCTTGAAGAAGCTGCCGGGGATCTTGCCGGCGGCGTAGGTTTTTTCGGTGTAGTCCACCGTCAAGGGGAAGAAGTCTTGACCGGCTTTGGCTTCGGTCTTGGCAACCACCGTGGCCAGCACGACGGTGTCGTCGATATTGACCAGCACGGCGCCAGATGCCTGGCGGGCGATTTCGCCGGTTTCCATGGTGACCGTGTGGGGGCCCCACTGGAAGGATTTGCTGACTTTGTTGAACATGCTCATGGTTTTCTCTCCTCTGGGTGGCGCCTGTACAGCAGGGCCACGGAACGTGCAATCAAATGCACAAAACCCGGATCAACAACCCAGAACACGATGCCATTCCAGAGCGTCTGGGGGCGCTTGTTCAGCCAGCCCACAAGCCCTCTGGAATGACACAGCTTCGCTCTGTTGTCGCTGCATCCGGAATCAAAATTAGCGGCGCACAAACAAAAAGCGCCCGAGCCAGCGAACCAACTCAGGCGTCTTGATCGGTTACACCGCGTCCAATTACTTGCGCAGGCTCAGTTTCTGGATCAGAGCCAGGTAGCGCTCGGCGCTGCGGGACTTCAGGTAGTCGAGCAGCTTGCGGCGGCGGCTCACCATGCGCAGCAGGCCGCGACGGCCGTGGTGGTCTTTGGCATGGGTTTTGAAGTGGGGCATCAGTTCGTTGATGCGAGCGGTCAGGATAGCGACCTGCACTTCTGGGCTACCGGTGTCGTTGGCGGCGCGGGCGTTGTCGGCGACGACTTCGGCCTTGATGGATTTGGCGATCATTGGATTTCCTTGAAATAACATGCGTCCCGTCGCAGCCAGCCGATTCCGATGATCCAGAACCGAAGCCGCCACGGGCGTGGGGTTGCTGCCTGCAAAGACAGCAACCGGGAATTATAGCCCAGCGGCCGTCAGTTGCGCTGCAGCCACTCGTTCAGGCGGTGCACGCCCAGCTCCAGGCGCAGCGGGTCTTTGCTGGCAAAGCACCAGCGCAGCCAGCCCGCCGCCTCTGGGCCAAAGGCGCTGCCCGGCGCCAGCCCCAGCCCGGCTTCGCGCACCAGGCGTTTGGCCACCTCCAGGCAGTCGTCGTGCCCTTGGATCTGGAAAAAGGCATACAAACCGCCCCAGGGTGTGGCCACCGACACGCCGGGCACGGCCTGGAGCAAAGGCACCAGCGTGTCCCGGCAATGCCGCAGGTGCACCACCAGCGCGGGCGTGACCTCATCGCCCCGCTCCAAGGCCACCGTGGCGGCGCGCTGGATGAAGACCGGGGCGCACGAGGTGTTGAACTCGATCAACTTGCCCATGGCCTGGGTCAACGACGCGGGCAACACCAGCCAGCCCAGGCGCCAGCCGGTCATGAGAAAGCTCTTGGAGAAGCTGTGCGCCACGATCAGGCGATCGTCTGGCTCGGCCACATCCAGGAAACTGCTGGCGGCGCCGTTGCCGGTGTCGTCCGCGAAATACAGGCGCTCGTACACCTCATCGGCCAGCACCCAGGTGCCGGTGCGGCGGCAGTGCGCCAGAATGGTCTGCTGCTGTTCGCGGCTGAGTGTCCACCCCGTGGGGTTGTTGGGCGCGTTCACGATCAGCAAACGCGTGGACGGCGTGATGGCGTCCAGCAAGGCCTGCATGTCCAGAGTCCAGGCACCGGCACGTGGGCCGCTGGCCTGCACCTTCAAGGGCACACAGGCGACGCGCGCGCCCATGATGCGCGGCTGCGCCACCAGGTTGGGCCAGATTGGCGTGACCACCACCACCTCATCGCCCGCCTCCACCAGGGCCTGGCAGGCCAACATCAAACCGTTGACCCCGCCCGAGGTCACGGCCAGTCGATCAACCCAGTGTGCCGCACCGCGTCCCGGGTGCAGGCCGTCGGTGTAAACAGCCAGCGCCTGCCGCAGCTCGGCCAGACCCAGGTTGTGGGCATAAAACGTTTCCCCGGCTTGCAGCGAGGCCACCGCCGCGTCACGGATGAATTCGGGCGTGACCTCGTCGCTTTCACCAAACCAGAACTTGAGCACGCCTTCGCGGCCCAGGCCCTCGTTGGCCACTTCGCGGATGCGCGAGCCCTCGAGCTGTGCCACCACGGCACGCAAACCGCCTGCTGGGTTCATTGGGTTGCTCCAAAAAAGACGTGACTCAGGGCCTGACCATGTCGCAGCTGTGGGGCTGCTCGGCTTGCCGGGCGCTGATGTTGCGGACCACACGGAAACCGTAGCCGGAGCCCTCTACATCAAAGGGTACACCGGGCGTGCCCTGGCGCTCCATCACCGCCACCGCCAGCGGCTGCTGCAACTGGTGGTCGGCCGCGCGCATCTGCGCTTTCTGCCCCGCCATGGAGACCTCGGCCCGCTCCAACTGGGCCGCGATGTTGGCCGCGCTCAGGTCTGCACCCTTGGCCCCGGCGCGCTCCATGGCTTGTACCAAGGCCTCGATCATGAGCTGCATGCGCACATGCACGTAGTCTTCGGCCGGATCGGGGAAGCGCTGGCGAAAGGCGCGGTAAAAGGCTTCGGACTCGCGCGTGGGCAGGTTGGGAAACCACTCGGCCACCGCCACCACCTTGCCCAGCCCTGCGTCGCCAATGGCGGCCGGTGCGCCCAGGGCGTTGCCATAGAAGGTGTAGAAACTGCCCTCGTAGCCCACATCGCGCGCGGCTTTCACCAGCAAGGTGAGGTCGTTGCCCCAGTTGCCGGTGAGCACGGCTTGTGCGCCGCTGGCCTGGATCTTGGTCGCGTAGGGCAAAAAGTCCTTCACCCGCGCCACCGGGTGCAATTCGTCGCCCACGATCTTCACGTCCGGCCGCTTCTCGGCCAGCTGGTTGCGCG
>NZ_JBFJMY010000379.1:0-4046 GCF_041633695.1 Hydrogenophaga sp. | reverse complement strand
TCGTTTGGAATCACCCGCTTCAGCGGGACTGCACTTAGGTTGCCAAATCAACCTAAGTGCAGTATCTGGCTAAATAGGTTGACCTGTCAACCTGATATGGATAAAAATCCGACGAATGGATAAACACGAATTTCAGAACAGGCATGTGCTGGTGACCGGCGGCGCTGGTGGTATCGGTAGCGCGTGTGCGCGCCACTTTCTCGAGCGCGGCGCTTATGTGACGCTGGTGGATGTGGATGAACAAGGCTTGCAGCGGACCCGCGCGGCATTGGGCTTTCCCGAGCGGACCCGAACCCAGGTCTCGTCTCTGTCCGACGCGCATGCATGTGCGCGGGCGGCGCAGGCGGCTGGGGCGCCGCTCTATGCCTTGGTACACATGGCCGGGTTGTTCGAGCACGATCCGCTGGACACCGAAGACCGCTCGGTCTGGGACAGGGCCATCGCCAGCAACCTCACGACGGCCTACGAGACGGTATTGGCATTTCGGGCCGCGTGCGATCCCGACGAGATGACCCGCGTGGTGCTGTGCACGTCGCGCGCATTCCAGCGTGGTACGCCCGGACGCGCCGCATACGCGGCGGCCAAGGGCGGCATCGTTGGTCTGGTGCGGTCGTTCTCTCGCGATCTGGCGCCCAAGACGCTGGTCAACGCGGTTTCCCCCGGCCTGATCCGTACGAAAATGACGTCCGATCTGGTCGCCGCCATGGGGCCGCAGCGCCTGGCCGAAATCCCGCTAGGGCGTTTTGGCGAACCAGAGGATGTGGCTGGCGTGGTGGGCTTTTTGTGCAGCGGCGCGGCTTCCTACGTCACAGGACAGGTGATCACAGTCGATGGAGGTGTTATCAATGGCTAGAGTTCGCGGAGCGACGGAATCGTCGGGCGCCCCCATGCAACTGGAACTGGACAGGTACGTGCCCGGCTTGCTGCTGTGGCTCTCCAACAAAGTCTCCAGCAGCGCTTCGCTTCTGTACAACGAGAAGTTTGGCGTGGGCGTCACCGAATGGCGCGTGCTGGCCTACTTCAAGATCTATCCATGGTCCACGGCATCCAAGGCATGTGAACTCATGGGTCTCGACAAGGGAGCCGTGAGCCGGTCCATTGCCACACTGGTGGGCCACGGATGGCTGGATTCGCGGCCACAAGGCCTGCGCAAGATCGAGTACCACGTGACCAGCGAGGGCAACAAATGGCACAACGCCATTTACCGCTACGCGATGGCGCGCGAAGAGGCGCTGCTCAAGGGCATCAGCGCGACCGAGCGCAAAGTGCTGATCGACTTGCTCAAGCGCATGCTCAGCAACCTGGACGCGGTACAGCAGGTGGGCGCTGAAAAATGAGGTGAAGCGGCGCGCAAGTCCACAGCGCCAACCCGGTCTCCGATGGGTTGCCGATGGACTTTTCCGGCGGTGGCCGCCTCCCTTTGGGGTCGCACCTGTGCGGCGTTCCGGGTGGGCAGAACGATACCTCTTGTCACAGGTCGGCGGTCCAGCGGCGTTAGATTGTTCCTTTTTGAAAAGGAAATGCGCATGGACAGGTCGATGATGAAAGGTCTTGCTGTGGGTGGTCTTGCCATGGTGGTGCTGGGGGCCAGTGGCGTCACCGGCTACAAGAGCTTGACCGCGCCGAAGTTCGCCGAGGTGACCGCCGTGAAGCCCGTCATGGAAACCGCCGTGACCCCGCGCGAGCACTGCGCGGACGTGCAGGTGCAGAGAACGGCGCCGGTTCAGGACAAAAACCGCGTGGCCGGCACGGTGGTCGGTGGCCTCGCGGGGGGGCTGCTGGGCAGTGCGGTGGGGCGTGGCAACGGCAACACCCTGGCGACCGTCGCCGGTGCGGTGGCTGGCGGTTATGCCGGTAACCAAGTGCAAAAGAACATGCAGCAAAAAGACGTGACCACGGCGGTGGAGCGCCGCTGCAAGACGGTCAACGAAAAATCGCAGAAGCTGATTGGCTACGACGTCAGCTACCGCCTGGATGGCAAAGACGGCGTGGCGCGGACATCGTTCAAGCCCGGCACCACGCTGCCGGTGAAAGACGGCAAGGTCGTGACGACCGCTCCGCCTGCGGAAAAGTCGTAGCGCATGGTCCCCGGATTTCACCGCGATCAAGGGAATCGGCTCTGAGCGGTAGCCTTTCCGCCCGAAAGGCTGTGGCCTTGCTACAGGCTCTTCAGCAGCATGCGTGCCGTCGACACATTGGTCGCACACGGCACGTCGTGCACGTCGCAGGCCCGCACCAGCGCGTTGATGTCGGGTTCGTGTGGTTGTGCGGTCATGGGGTCGCGCAGAAAGACGACGGCGTCCACCTCACCCATGGACAGGCGCGCCCCGATCTGCAAATCGCCGCCCAGCGGGCCGCTGAGCAGGCACTCCACGTCCAGTCCCACCTCAGTGTGCAGGCGCCCGCCGGTGGTGCCGGTACCCAGGAGCGTGTGTTGCCGGAGCAGCGGCGCGAACTCCGCAGCCAGTTGCACCATGCGGTCTTTCATGCGGTCGTGGGCGATGAGTGCGATTTTCATAGGACGGTTGAATAGGAGAACGATCCGGCGCCGGGCCGCCCCAAGCCGGATTGGGCCCCTCGGGGGGCTGAGGGCCGTGCAACGGCGGAGCGTGGGGGTATGAATCCGGCGCCGGGCCGCCCCAAGCCGGATCGGCCCCCTCGGGGGGCAGCGACCCGTGCAACGGCGGAGCGTGGGGGCATCATGGCCCTGCAGCTTCCAACGCCTTGGTCATGGTCTTGCCCAGTTCCACGCCCCACTGGTCGTAGGCGTTGATGCGCCAGATGGCGGCCTGGGTGAAGACCTTGTGTTCGTACAGCGCGATCAAGGCCCCCAGGCGCGATGGGTCGAGCTGGTCGAGCCACAAGATGTTGCTGGGGATGTTGCCTTCAAAGCTGCGGTGCTGCGCCATCACGTCGGCGGTAGCGGCGGGCATGCCATCTTTCAACAGCAACGCGCGCGTGGCGGCCACGCTGCGGCCTTCGGCCATGGCCTGTGCCTGTGCGCGCAGGTTGAGGTTGACCACCGCGTGGTGGGTCGCGGCCATGGGCAGGGGCGTGTCTTCGCTCTGCACGCCGATGAAATCGACCGGCACCGTGTGCTTGCCCTGGTGGATGAGCTGGAAGTAGGCGTGTTGTCCATCAATGCCCAGACCACCCCAGACAATGGCGCCCGTGTCCACGGTGGCGGGTGTGCCGTCGATGTGGGTGCGTTTGCCGTTGGACTCCATGTCCATCTGCTGGACAAAGGGCGTAAAGCGCACCAGGCGCGAGGCGTAGGGCACGATGAGCTGGGTCGGGCACTGCAGGAAGTTGCGGTTCCAGATGCCGTTCAGCGCCATCAACACCGGCAGGTTCTTTTCCAGCGGCGCGCTGCAGAAATGCTGGTCCATGGCTTGCGCGCCGGCGAGGAATTCGCGGAACGCGCCGCCGCCGATGCCGATGGCCAGTGGCAAGCCGAGCGCGGACCAGATCGAGTAACGCCCACCCACCCAGTCCCAGAACAGAAAGGTGCTGTCGGCGGCGTAGCCGAGTTCGGCCGATTTTTTCGGGCTGGCGGTGATGGCCACCAGATGCCGGGCGATGCGCTCGGCCGGCACGCCGTTGTCGGTCAACCAGCGCTGGCAGCTGGCCGCGTTGGTCAGCGTCTCTTGCGTGGTGAAGGTCTTGCTGGACACCACGATGAGGGTGCGCGCGGCGTCCAACGGATGCAGCACGCTGTACAAAGCCCAGGCATCGGGGTTGGACACGTAGTGCACACGCGGTCCGGCGCCGGTGAGATGGGCCAGGGCGTCCGCCGCCATCCGGGGGCCGAGGTCGGAGCCGCCAATCCCGATGTTGACGATGTCGGTGAAGGGACCATCGGAATGCCCGGTGATGGAGCCGTTGCGCACGCCATCGGCAAAAGCGCAGACGCGTTCGAGTTCGCGCGCCACGTCGGCGCTGATGGCCTCACCCCAGGGGCCGTTCTGGCCCCGCAGGGCCACGTGCAACACGGGGCGGTTTTCGGTCAGGTTGATCGGGTCGCCACGGAACATGGCGTCGCGCTG
>NZ_JBFJMY010000378.1:0-4054 GCF_041633695.1 Hydrogenophaga sp. | reverse complement strand
CAGGCTACAGTGGCGAAAAACTGTCGCTGAACTTCCAGAACATTGAGGTTCGCTCGCTGCTTCAGGTGATCGCAGATTTCACCAACTTCAACGTGGTCACATCCGATTCGGTCAGTGGTGCGGTGACGCTTCGTCTCAAGGACGTTCCTTGGGATCAGGCGCTGGACATCATCTTGCAGGCCAAGGGTCTGGGCATGCGGAAATCTGGCAACGTATTGTGGATTGCCCCCAAGGATGAAATTACGGCGCGTGAGAAACAGGAGCTTGAATCCAAGGCTTCGCTCGAAAGTCTTGAAACCCTGCGAACCCAAGGGTTTCAGATGAATTATGCGAAGGCATCAGATATTGCTACTCAACTTACTTCGGCTGGATCAGGAGCCAGTAGCAATGCCAGAATTTTGTCGGTCCGCGGTAGTGTGATTGCTGAACCAAGAACCAATCAGCTGTTTGTCACCGATGTGCCATCCAAACTAGAGCAAGTCCAGGCTTTGATCGGGAAGTTGGATATTCCTATTCGCCAGGTGATGATTGAGGCACGCATTGTTGAGGCCGATGATACGTTTGGAAAATCATTGGGAGTTCGCCTGGGGGGGGGGCTTTCTGGTGTCAACGTGGCCTCTGTAAATGGCAGCCAATTGCAGGGAAATTTTGGATCGACTTACTCCGCCGTGAGTCCGGGATCTGTGGTCGGGTCTTCCACACCTTTTGTGAATCTGCCGGCCAACCCTAGCAACGGACAGGCCGCTAGCTTTGCCCTGTCCTTGTTCAATCCAAGTGCGACGCGATTTCTCAGCCTTGAGATCTCTGCGTTGGAGGCCGATGGTAAGGGACGCATCGTTTCAAGTCCTCGAGTGGTTACCGCTGATCAGGTGAAAGCGTTGATTGAGCAGGGTACGGAATTTCCTTACCAAACTGCGACTTCGAGTGGCGCAACGGCCATCGCGTTCAGAAAAGCGAATTTGAAGCTCGAAGTGACACCGCAAATTACTCCTGAGGGCAGCATCATTCTTGATCTTGATATCAACAAGGATAGCAGAGGGGAAACCACCAATGATGGTATTGCGATCAATACCAAGCACGTGCAAACCCAGGTGTTGGTTGAAAGTGGTGGGACTGTTGTAATTGGCGGAATTTTTGAGCAAATTGATCGGACTGATGTCAATAAGGTCCCATTTTTCGGAGATCTTCCAGGTGTCGGTAATTTGTTTAAAACAAGATCTACGGTATCCAATAAATCCGAAATGCTGATTTTCATCACGCCGCGTGTGATGGGGCGTTCGGCGGGAAACTGATTGAATCGCAGTTGCTGTTTGATCGGTTTGCCCGGTTCGGGCAAGTCGACCGTCGGGCGGCATCTTGCTCGGCGGCTGAACCTGCCCTTTGTTGATTCGGATGGCGTTATTGAGCAGCGAGTGGGGTGCTCAATCACCGATTTCTTCAGCTCCCAAGGTGAGCAAGCGTTTCGAGATGTCGAAGAGCGGGTGCTAGACGAACTGTCGCAGTCGCCGGTGTGCGTGATATCGACCGGTGGCGGGGCGGTGCTCCGTGCCGATAATCGAACGAGGTTGCGTGAGCGCACGCAGGTTATCTACCTGCGGTCTATGCCTGAAGAGATATTCAGGCGGCTACGGTATGACCGCAGCAGGCCTCTGTTGCAGGTGGAGGACCCGTTGACGCGGTTGCAAGACATGTATGCGGAGCGAGACCCTCTGTACCGCGGAACAGCACATTTTGTTGTGGAGACCGGGCGACCATCGGTGTCAAAACTGGTCAATATGATTGTGATGCAGTTGGAGTTGACGAGTCTGAGTGGTGCGGAGCCGGCCGCGTAGCCTACGCTTGCCGACCCACGTGCTGTTTACGCCCTCGAACCAAGGCAGCTCTTGGTTATTCCGCAGGACCTTCTCACTCTCGATTGTGGTCCTTGCGCTGCGTTCGATTGCCGGGTGATGCCGCTCAGTCGACGTGGAAGTGGGTTGCTGGGCGCGGCCTGTTTTGGATCCGGCAAGCTCCTCGCGTTGTATGCGTCCAGGCCAGCCGCCGTCAGTCACGCGTGGCGCGTCGGCGAACCTGGTCGATGTAGGCTTGCCCATCGGGTGGGCGACCGGCGCGCTGGCTTTCCCAGAGCATGTTGCCCAGGCACTCCATCACTTCGTGGTGGGCGGCGTGCAGATCGCCACGCCGGGCCACGAGCAGTTCAACCGCTTGGCGGATGCCGGGTGGTTGGTCGATGCTGCATTGTTCGCTGATCGACAAGTGCATGGAGAGGTGCAGAAAGGGGTTGGTCTGCCCGGTCTGCGTGTCGTACATCTTCTCGAGCGCAGCGGCGCTGTCGGCGAGGTCGGCGTGGTATTCGGGGTGCTCTTCGATCCAGTGCGCGGCCAGCACTTCAATCGCTTCTTGCGCCTGACCTGAGCGCGACTTGGCGTAGACCGAACAGAAAAATTGCCGAACATCGGCTTGCGAAGGCGTGAACATGGGGCAAGCCTAGCATGGGTCGAATGCCCGCAAGGACTTCAACGCCGTTGGGCGCTGAGCAGCTGCGAGATGTCTTGTGCAGCTGCCAGCAGAGCGGGTAGCATGCTGTCTTGCATGAGCTTGGCGCTGGTGCGGTTGGCCTGGCCGCTGATGTTCAGGGCCGCCACCGTGCGACCCTGGCGATCGCGGATCGGTGCGGCCATGGAGACCAGGCCTTCTTCCAGTTCCTGGTTCACGAGGCACCAGCCTTGTTTGCGTGTTTGCGCCACCTTTTGCTGCAGGGCGTCGACATCCGTGAGGGTGTGCCGGGTCAGCGCCCTGGGTTGACTGGCCAGCAGGTGCGCCAGCATTTGTTCTTCGGGCAGGGCGGCCAGCAATACGCGGCCCATCGATGTGCAATAGGCGGGCAGCCGCGAGCCCACGCCCAGCGCGATGC
Source organism: Hydrogenophaga sp. (assembly GCF_041633695.1). Taxonomy (GTDB): domain Bacteria; phylum Pseudomonadota; class Gammaproteobacteria; order Burkholderiales; family Burkholderiaceae_C; genus Hydrogenophaga. Next base: position 1,140 of record NZ_JBFJMY010000378.1, on the reverse strand, counting down.
TCATGATCTTGTGCGTGGACACGCGCAACACGTAGACGATGTCGCTGCCTTCCAGCACCGCCGCCGAACAGGATTCCCCCACGGTTTGTGACAGGCGTTCCATGACCGGCTCGGCCAGGTTCCAGATCGGCATGGACGAGAGGTAGGCAAAACCCAGGTCGAGGATGCGGGGGGTGAGCGAGAAATATTTGCCATCGCTCTCCACGTAACCCAGGGTTTGCAGTGTGAGCAAGATGCGCCGCGCGCCCGCGCGGGTCAGGCCGCTGCGGGCCGCCACTTCGCTCAGCGTTTGTTGTGGGGCGCTGGCACTGAAGGAGCGTATGACTTCCAGTCCGCGCGCAAACGACTGGACGTAGCTGTCGCCCGGCCTGGGCACGGGCTGGCCATTGGGTGTGGCGTTGGGCGTTGTGATTGCCATGGTGTGCGAAATCTCCTAAAATTCATTATACGAACATTTGTTCTATATGCGAACATTTTGACGTGTGCCTTTCAAGCCAAAACGGACATCACGGAGACCGGTTCATGATCAACAAAATTGCGGCGTCGGCGCACGAGGCGCTGGCGGGTTTGCAGGACGGCGCCACCGTGCTCATCGGCGGTTTCGGCACCGCGGGGATTCCGAACGAGCTGATCGAGGCCTTGCTCGACCAGGGTGCCAAAGAACTGACGGTGGTCAACAACAACGCCGGCAATGGCGAAACCGGGTTGGCCGCTTTGCTCAAGGCTGGGCGGGTGCGCAAGATCGTTTGCAGCTTTCCGCGCCAGGCCGATAGCCAGGTGTTCGACGCCTTGTACCGCAGCGGCCGGCTGGAGTTGGAACTGGTGCCGCAAGGCAACCTGGCCGAGCGCTTGCGCGCGGCAGGTGCGGGCATTGGCGCATTTTTCTCGCCCACGGGTTTCGGCACCGAGTTGGCCAAAGGGAAAGAGACGAGGGAAATTGGTGGCAAACACTATGTGCTCGAAATGCCGATTTTTGGCGACCTGGCTTTGATCAAGGCCGAGCGCGGTGACCGCTGGGGCAATCTGACTTATCGCAAAGCAGCGCGCAATTTCGGGCCGGTCATGGCCACTGCGGCCAAGCACACAGTGGCCAGCGTGCACGAGTTGGTGGAACTCGGCGAGCTGGACCCCGAGCACGTG
>NZ_JBFJMY010000377.1:0-4096 GCF_041633695.1 Hydrogenophaga sp. | reverse complement strand
GCACCATTTGGCCAGGATGGAGCCGCCCCGGGAGACGATGCCGGTGACGCGGCTGGCGGTGAGCGGGATGTAGCGCAGAAGCACGCCGGCGTGGATGGTGAAGTAGTCCACACCCTGCTCGGCCTGCTCGATCAGGGTGTCGCGGAAAATCTCCCAGGTGAGGTCTTCGGCCACGCCACCCACTTTTTCCAACGCCTGGTAGATCGGCACCGTGCCGATGGGCACCGACGAGTTGCGCACGATCCAGTCGCGGGTGGTATGGATGTTCTTGCCGGTGGACAGGTCCATCACGTTGTCGGCGCCCCAGCGGGTGGCCCACACCAGTTTCTCCACTTCTTCTTCGATGCTGGAGGTCACGGCCGAGTTGCCGATGTTGGCGTTGATCTTGACCAGGAAGTTGCGGCCGATCGCCATGGGCTCCACTTCGGGGTGGTTGATGTTGGCCGGGATGATGGCGCGTCCACGCGCCACTTCGTCGCGCACGAACTCGGGCGTGACGAAACCGGGGATCTTGGCGCCCATGGGGTTGCCGCGCAGGCGCTCTTCGCGTTGGGTGTCGGCCAGGTACTCGGCCATCCATTCGCGCTTGCCGTTTTCACGGATCGCCACATACTCCATCTCGGGCGTGACGATGCCCTGGCGCGCGTAGTGCATCTGGCTCACGTTGGCGCCGGCTTTGGCGCGGCGCGGCGTGCGCTGCAAGCCAGCGGCTTGCAGGCGCAGGGCGGCGAGGCGCTCCACTTCTTTTTTGCCACCGTCGTCCAGCGCTTGTGGCGCACGTCCGGCGTAGCTTTCGGTGTCGCCGCGTGCGGTAATCCAGTCGGCACGCAAGGGTGCCAGCCCTTGCCGCACATCGATGTGGGCGTTCGGATCGCTGTACGGACCCGACGTGTCGTAGAGCGACACGCATTCACCATTGGACAGCTGCACTTCGCGCATGGGCACGCGCAGATTGGGGTGCAGGTGGCCGCTGACGTAGGTCTTTTTCGACGCAGGGAAGGGTTCGTGGGCCTGGGCCAGCGAGAGCGAGAATTGATCGGGAGCGTTCATGGGTAGATCCTTTTCCGGTGGGCCGTGGTGTGCTCCGGAAAGGGCCCCTTGGCGAGCATCTGTGGGGCTGTGCCCTGGATGCGCCTGTGGCGACTTTCGGCTCTTCTTACGCCGGTATTAACCGGATCAAGTTCGTCGGGTTCGGCTTTCGCCATCTCAGCACCATGTGCACCCCGGAGCGCTTCAAAGTATACAAGCCCGCTTGCGCATCTGCGCAGTTTTTCGCCGGATGCCACCGGCTTGTTGCGCGGTGGCCTTGCGAAGCTGGCCAAAAAAACGGCACCCACAGGTGCCGTTTTAGGGGATGCAAATGCCTCAGTCCACCTTGGCGCCACTGAGTTTCACAACCCGTTCGTACTTGGCACGCTCGCGGGTCATGAAGGCGTCGAACTGCTCGGGTGTGCTGGGCGTGGGCTCGGCCATCAGTATGGCAAAGCGGGCTTTCACGTCGGGCGACTGAAGCGCACTGGTGAAAGCGGCGCTGAGCTTCTTCAACGTCTCGGGCGGCGTGCCAGCCGGGGCGACCAGGCCCCACCAGGTGTCGATTTCAAAACCGGGCAAGGTCTCGCTCATGGTGGGCAGCTGTGGCAAAACCTCTACGCGTTTTGCGGTGGTCACGGCCAGGGCCTTGAGCTTGCCCGAGCGGATGTTGCCAGCGGCGGTGGCCAGGTTGTCGAAGTTGAAGTCCACCTGTCCGCCCAGCAAAGCCACCTGTGCCGGGTTGCCACCGTTGTAGGGAATGTGCACCGCAAAAATGCCGGCCTGGTTCTTGAACAGCTCGCCCGCCAGATGGCCGGCGCTGCCATTGCCGCCCGAGCCGTAGTTCAGCTTGGCGGGGTTGGCCTTGGCGTATTTCACCAGGTCGGCCACGGAGTTGATGTTCAGGCGGGCGGCCACTTCGGCGTTCATCACCAGCACATTGGGCACGCGCAGCATTTGCGTGATGGACGCGAAGTCTTTGGCCGGATCGAACGGCAGCTTGCTGAACAGCCAGGGGTTGATGCCGTGCGAAGCCGTGGTGGCAATGCCCAGTGTGAGACCGTCGGGTGCGGCCTTGGCCAGCGCCGCCAGGCCGATGTTGCCGCCGCCACCGGAGCGGTTTTCGATGATCACCGTGCCCAGCGTGTCTTTGACACTTTCGGCCAGCATGCGCGCCGTGGTGTCGATCGGGCCGCCCGCGCCGAAGGGGACGATGATGCGGGTGGTGGTCTGAGCGAGTGCCAGTGAAGACGCCAGCAGGGCCGAGACGGCCAGTGCGGTGCAAGCGGTGCGGGCCAGGATGGAACGGCGCTGGATCATGTGGATGTCTCCTGTTGTAGTGGGGAAATGGGTGAGGTCTTGTCGGCGGCGCTGGTGAACGCGTCGGCGTAAAACTCTTCGGGTGGCAAACCGGCGTGTTCGGTGTAGGCGGCCCGGGCGGAGTCGACCACGATGGGGGCGCCGCAGGCATAGACCTGGTGGCCGCTGAGGTCGGGAAAGTCTTGCAGCACCGCCAGGTGGACAAAGCCGGTGCGCCCGCTCCAACCGTCTTCGGGCAGTGCGTCGGAGACCACCGGCACGTAGCGGAGCTGGGGCATCTCGGCGGCCTTGGTCAGCAGCCAGGCGTGTTGGTACAGGTCGGCAGGGCGGCGGCCACCCCAGTACACGGTGGTGGGGCGGGTGATGCCCTTGAACTGCATGTGTTCGATCAAGGCCTTGATGGGGGCAAAGCCGGTGCCCGAGGCCAGTAGGATGACGGGTTTGTCGCTGTCTTCGCGCAGAAAGAAGCTGCCGAACGGGCCTTCGATGCGCAGGATCTCTTTTTCCTTCATGGCGCCGAACACGTGGTCGGTGAACTTGCCGCCCGGCATGTGGCGCAGGTGCAGCTCCATGTGCGGGTTGCCCTCTTGGGTGTGGGGCGCGTTGGCCATGGAGTAGCTGCGGCGCTCGCCGTCGCGCAGCAGGAACTCCACATACTGACCCGCGTGGTACTGGAAGCTGTCGCTGGCGGGTAGCTGCAGGCGCAGCAGCTTCACATCGTGCGAGGCGTTTTCCAGCGCGCTCACGCGCACCGGCATTTTTTTGATCGGGAAGGCGCCGGCTTCGGTCACCTGGCGCGACTCGATCACCAGATCGCTGTGCGCCACACCGCAGCAGGTGAGGATGAACCCGGCGCTTTCTTCTTCGGCGCTCAAGGCCTTGCTCTGGTGCGGGCCGTGTACCACGCTGCCGCTGAGCAGCTTGCATTTGCAGGAACCGCAGGCGCCGTCTTTGCACCCGTAGGGCAGGCCTATGCCTTGGCGGATGCCGGCGGCCAGAATGGCCTCGTCGGCCAAGGACTCAAAGGCGCGTCCACTGGGCTGGACGTTGATGGTGAATGTCATACTGGCGATCTTCTGTTGGTGGGCGCGCGACGCGCCACCTCGAACAGAGTGGACACACCGCAAACATCGATTGTCGCAAATCCGGATTTGGCATGAACTCCATAGGCGCATTGCCCGCACGCTTTCGCCGTGAACGGGTCCTCATCATTGGTTGCGGCGACGTGGGACAGCGTGCGGCCCAGGTGCTGGGCGGCGGGCGGCGCGTGAAGCTGCTGGCCCTCACCTCGACCCCCGAAAGCCGTGCAGGCTTGCGCGCGGCAGGCATCGCGCCCCTGCTGGGCAACCTGGACGATGCCCGCAGCCTGCGGCGCTTGTCGGGCTTGGCAACCCGGGTTTTGCACCTGGCGCCACCGCCTTCGGGGGAGCAGGCCGACTGGCGCCACGACACGCGCACCCGCGCCCTGGTGCAGGCCTTGGCCCAACGCTCGCGCCCGCTGGCGCTGGTGTACGGCTCGACCAGCGGTGTGTATGGCGATTGCGAAGGGCGCTGGGTGGACGAGGCCACCCCGGTGCAGCCGCGCACCCCGCGCGCCTGGCGGCGGGTGGATGCCGAGAGCGCGGTGCACTGGCTGGGGCGCGCCCTGGGCGTGCGCAGCTCGGTGCTGCGCATTCCCGGCATTTATGCGCCCGATCGCAGCGGTGGTACGCCCCGCGAACGTTTGCAGCGCGGCACGCCGGTGCTG
>NZ_JBFJMY010000376.1:0-4109 GCF_041633695.1 Hydrogenophaga sp. | reverse complement strand
CCGGCGGCGTCCCAGAAGTCGTTGTAGACCGGGCTTGGGAAGGCCCGAACCTTTTTGCCCACCAGATCCTTGGGCGATTTCACGGGCTCCACCGACAGCACGTGGCGCTGGCCGGCAAACGCATATCCGAGCCCGATGACGCCGTTGGGCGCGAGCTTCTTCAACATCTCGCGTGCCGCCGGTGTGCCAGCGGCACGGGTGGCGTGGGCGACGTCCTTGAACACGTAGGGCAACGACCAGGCTTGCAGCGAGGGTTCGCGGTTCGACAGTTCCGCCGCCGTGTAAACGCCGAACTGCACAGCGCCAGCCTGCATCAGGTTGATCACCTGGGCCTGTGAGCCCAGCTTGTTGAGCGGGTTGACCGCGACCTTCATCGTGCCGTCAGAAGCTTTGTCCAGCTCGGCGGCGATTTTTTCGGCAACCTTGTGGAAGACATGCGTCGGTGGGGTTTCGTGGCCGAGCTTGAGCGATTGCGCGGATGCGATGGCGGCACCCGCACCCAGTGCGATGGCGACGAGGGATTTGAATAGGCGTTTCATGGGTTTGTCTCCTTGTAAAAATGGATTCAGCCAGCGGCCACGGTGTTGCGCAGCACGCCGACTTTGCTGACTTCGATTTCGCACACGTCGCCGTCTTTCAACCACACCGGCGGGGTGCGCTTGGCGCCGACGCCACCCGGCGTGCCGGTGACGATGACGTCGCCGGCTGCGAGCGGCAGGAAGGTCGAGCAGTAGGCGATCAGGCGTGGGATCGGAAAGATCATCAGCGTCGTATCGGTCTGTTGCATGACCTCACCGTTGAGGCGGGTGATGAGCGACAACACCTCGCCCGCTGCGATCTCGTCGGCTGTCAGCAGCCAGGGGCCGAAGGCACCTGTCTGGAAGAAGTTCTTGCCGGGACCGAACTGCTGGGTGTGCCACTGCCAGTCGCGCACCGAGCCTTCGTTGTAACAAGCGTAGCCAGCGACGTGGTTCCAGGCATCGGCCTCCTGGATGCGCCGGCCGGCCTTGCCGATGACGATGGCGATCTCGCCTTCGTAGTCGAACATGGTCGATTCGTGCGGACGCACAAGTGGGCGCAGGTGACCGGTCTGGGCCTCCGGGTACCGCATGAAGACCGACGGGTGGTCGACCTTGGGCCGGTTCGTTTCCTTGCGGTGGTCCTCGTAGTTGTGGCCGATGCAGTAGATTTTTCCCGGGTTCGGAATCACGGGCAGCAGTTCGAGATCTTCGAGCCGGCCTATGGCCTTGCCCGATCCAGCGGCTGTGCGTGCTTCATCGACGGCGTTGGCCGCGAGCAGCGCCTTCAAGTCTGGGTATTTCAGTTGCTCGCCGAGGTCGACGACGCCTTTGTCGGTGACGGCGCCGTAGCTTGCTGTTCCGTTGCGGACGAAGGAAATCAATTTCATAGGGTCTCCAGTGGTATGCCGGCGATGTGGCTTGGGTGGGTAGCGAGTTGTGTTGCGCTGATGCAGCGGGCGGTGTAGCGATCCGGCCGGACGACGACGGCGACGCCGCCGATGCGATCGAGCATCGCGCCGAGTTCGCCGGTGCTGTCGCGCACCCGTTCAAGCTTTGAGGCGAGCTTGTCGCCGAGGAAGTCGTCGTCACGCGGCACGAGGGCAACGGCGCGCCCGGGCATGCCGGCGGGCAGCCATTGCAAGGCGTGCGCATGGAATGCTGGCGTGTCCCAGCCGATGACGGAAAAGCCTTCGCCGAGCACGCTGTCGAGCAACACCTCGCCGCGCATGGGGTGCACAACCACCGGCTGCGGCATCAACTCGGCTTGGTGGAGGCCGGCCGCTGGTTCGAACCAGCCGATCGGGTAGTGCGGTCTGGGCTTGAACTTGAGTTGCAGGATGTAGTCGCGGCAGGCCGGTATCAGGCACGCGATGCGCAGTGCGGCTTGCACGGCAAAGGCTCCGGGGATCGTCTTGGGTTGCATGAAGGAGCCGATGCGCAGCGCCATCTTGATCAGCGCCGCGGCGTGCGGGCGGCGCTCGGGCTCGTAACTGTCGATCAGCGTCTCGGGCGCAGCCCAGCGCGTCACCGCGGCGAGTTTCCAGGCCAGATTGGAGGCATCGCGAATGCCGCTGTTCATGCCTTGGCCGGCGAATGGTGGCGTCAGGTGGGCGGCGTCGCCGGCCAGCAGCACGCGGCCTTGTCGCCAGCGCGTTGCGACCCGCGCATGAAAACCGTAGATCGCCTTGCGCACCAGCGGCAGTTGCGCGTCCTCGGGCACGCGTTCGGCAATCCAGCGCCGGAACGTTGCTTCGTTCAGCACGTCTTCGTCGCGGTCGTCTTCGCGCAGCATGAACTCGTAGCGCACCGCGCCGCCGGGGCCGGGCAACCGGATCGCCGGGCGCCGTGGGTCGCAATAGGTGCGCGTGTGGCGCAGCGGCAGTGTGCGCTCGGCCATGTCGACGATGAGCCAGCGCTCGGGGTAGGTGTCGCCGTCGAGGACGATCTTGCACAGCTCGCGCACCGGGCTGCGCCCGCCGTCGCAGGCGGCAAGCCAGCGTGTCGAAAGCACCTCGGTATTGCCGTCGGCGGTTTTGACCTTGACGCGCACCCGCTCGCTGTCTTGTTCGAAGTCGATCAGCTCGCAGCCGAACACGACATTCACATGTTCGAACCGCGCCAGGCCTTTGAGCAGCGTGCGCACCAGCACCGGCTGGCGAAAGGCATTGCGCTTCGGGTAGCCATATTCCTGCCGGGTGGGCAGGATGGCGGCGAGTGGTTTGCCTTGCCAGTCGAAATACTGGACACCGTAGCCAAGCACGAGATCCTTCATCACCTCGGCGCCAAGCCCGGCGTTGTGCAGGGTGCGCAGGCTCTCGTCGTCGAGCGTGACCGCGCGCGGCTCGGGTTCGGCGTCGGTATTGCGCTCGATGACGAGCGTGCGCACGCCATAGGTGCCGAGCAGGTTCGCCAGCGTCAGTCCTACCGGACCGGCGCCGACGACGATGACGTCGGCGGTGGTGGGGTCTGTCAAGTTTCTGTCCTCTCAATATGCCGCTTGAAGGCGGCCTTCTATACGCAGGGCTGCGCGCAGCACCTGGTCGGCGAGACGCTCCGGATCGCTCGGCGCCGCAGAGCGCGCCAGCACCACGCTCAAGCTGCCGAGCAAACCGCTGTGCTGGATCGCCGCCGCGCATCCCAGCGCATCGCGGTCGACTTCGCCACGCGTGAAACAGACCTTGTCGGCGCGCACCTGCGCCAGGCGGCGCGCCAGTGCATCGGGTGCGGTCGGCAGCTTCGCACCGAGCAATTCGTCCTGGTGCTCGGCGACGATGGCCTGCACACGTGCGGGCTCCATGTGGGCCAGGATGATGCGCGAGGTCGCACCGCGAAACAGCGGCATCGCAAGGCCCCGCTCGTAGCTCACCTTGGGCGGGCCTTTGCTGCCGCGCACCTGGTGCACGCAGACCACCTTGTGCCCGTGCAGGCGGCACAGCAGCACGGTGCCTCCGGTGCGCTCGGACAGCGTTTTCGCGATGTCGGTGGCCGCAGCGATCAGCGGATCGTTCTTGCGGATCAAGCGGTCCAGTTCGATCACCGTCGGCCCCAGCACGTATTCGCCTGCCGATGCGCCCTCGATGAGGCCGGCGCTCTCCAGCTCCCTTAGGTAGCGGTAGGCCGTGGCGCGAGACACCTGCAATTGCTTCATCACGTCGGCGGCGCCGACGCGATAACTGCCTTGCTTGAGCATTTGCAGCACTTGCAAGACATTGGTGGTGGTCGTCATGTCGGCTCAGCTGCGAAGAATCGCAACGCCCCACTGGTTCAGTGTCAGCATCCGGTGTGGCCATGTGCCTACCGGGCGGTTCGGCGCGCAGGTTTCCATCTCGGCGGAAATCTCGCCCATGTTGCCGTCGCCGTCCCGCACCATCAAGAAGGTGTCGTTGCCCGGCCCGTGGCGACCAACCCCCCAGGCGAGTTCGACTCCGACCGATGCCATGTGGTCGGCCCAGTCGCGGATACCGGTCCAGTCGTGGGTCTCGCAGGAGAAGTGGTCGAAGCCATCCTGTGGCGCCCGGAACAAGGCCAATGTGTGGTGCTCGCTGTCGGTGCGCATAAAGATCGCGGTGAGGTCGCCGTCGTCGTCGT
>NZ_JBFJMY010000375.1:0-4112 GCF_041633695.1 Hydrogenophaga sp. | reverse complement strand
GCGAGCCGCTGCGGCCGAACGACCTGATGGCCTGGAACGCCGACACCACGCGCATGCCGGCGGCGATGCACAGCCAGTACCTGCGGCGCCTGTACCTGCACAACGAATTGGCCGAGTCGCGTTACTGTGTAGAGAGCCGGCCGGTGTCGCTGAACGATGTCCACCAGCCGATGTTTGTGGTGGGCACGGAAAAGGATCACGTGGCGCCCTGGCGCTCGGTCTACAAACTGCACCAGCTGACGGACGCCGAGATCACGTTCGTGCTGACCAGCGGCGGCCACAACGCCGGCATCGTCAGCGAACCCGGCCATGCGGTCCGACGCTGGCGCGATGCGGTGCGCCGCCCAGGTGACCCGTGGCTGTCGCCGGACGAATGGGAAGCCGCAGCCAAGCTACACGAAGGCTCGTGGTGGACCGCCTGGGACACCTGGATCAAGGCCAAGGGCAGCGGCCGAGAGGTGTCGGCGCGCCAGCTGACTGGACGCGACGGCCTGTGTGGCGCACCGGGAGCCTACGTGCACCAACGGTGTGAGGACTGAGCGCCGGCCCCGGCGGCAGCGTTCTTCAGGCTTCCGGTACGCTGACCCGCACCTGCCCGGACTTCACGCTGACCTTGTAGGTCTGCAGCGCCTTTTCGCCGCGCACGACGTTCAGCAGTTGGATGCCCGGCGGGAAGTTCGCCCAGTCCAGCACCGCGCCGGTGCGGATGTCGAAGCGCGCGCGGTGCAGCGGGCATTGCACCTTGCAGTCTTCCAGCTGCTTGCCGCGCGCCAGCGGCGCGAAGGTGTGGGTGCAGCTGGCTTGTGTCGCGAAAAAGCCATCGCTGAGGTGGTACAGAACGATCTTGTGCTTGTCGACGATAAAGGACTTCATCTCGCCTACGGGCAGTTCGTCCGAACCGCAAAGGGTGTGCCATGTCATGCTGGGGCTCCGTTTGCAGGGAATGGTTGATTGTTGGGCCACGGTGCGCGTCTGGTTGCGATGCGGCCTCTCTTGCGCAGGGCGTGCGGCGGGGCAGTTAGACCGACTGTCACGATGCCATCAGCCGCACCGGCATGGACGCCAGTCGGTCGAAGAGGCGCGCTTCGGCGCGGATCGGCCACCAGTCGTAGAGGAATAGTTCCATCGGCCGCCACATCGCGACCCAGCCGGCGATCGACAGGCTGGCGCGCACCACCTCGAGCATGCCGCCCGGATCGAGCCAGTTCTCGGCCAGCTTGCTCGCGGCGAGGGTGGCGGCCAGGAACGCCAGGCCGATCAACAGGCTGAGCCTGCCGCGGCGGAACAGTTCGCGCAGTCGCCGCCGCGCCGAGGCGCCCTGCAGGTGGAAATGCGCGTGGACCGCGTCGCTGACGGATGCCGTTTCGGAAGACGGGTGTTCGAGATGCACGACCAGGCCGAGCGCCGCATCGCGCGGCAGGTCCTTGGCCGCGTCGACGATGAAGCGCTCGGCGCGCGGATCGAGGTTGCGGGTCGCGAGCGGCGACGCGTCCATGTGGTCGAAGAACTGCTCCAGCTCGGCCACATGCACTTCGATCTCGTTCACCGCCCGGCCTCCCGCGACCGCAGCATGCGCACGGTCTCGCTCTCGCCAAGAGGTGCGGCGCGCTTGACCATCATGCTGTCCTGCCACTCGCGCGCGAAGTCGCGGCGCAGGCGGGCGTTGATGAGCGCAGTCAGCAGCATGGCGATGAACGCGCCGAGACCGGCCAGCGACATGTCCTTGTGCGCATCCCAGACGTCGCCCTGGGTTCCGAGGTAGGCCACCCCCAGCCCGCCGCTGAAGATCTCGGCCGCGGCCCACTCGAACAGTTCGAAGAGTGCAGAGGTCGAGAGGGTCATGTCCAGAGGCAGGAAGTAGCCCCAGAAGCCGCGGGCGTCGGCCACGCGCAGGAACAGCTCGCGCATCGGATAGGCCAGCAGCAGCCCGTACATCAAGTGCACGAAGCGGTCGAAGTGATTGCGCTCCCAGCCCATCACTTCGTTGAGCGAGCGTCCAGTCAGCGCCTTGATCCATGCGTCGTATGGAACCTCGGCGTAGGTGTAGTGCGCACCCACCGTGTGCAGGCAGAGAAACAGGAAGATCAGCGTATAGGACAGGCGCGACATCACAAAGCGGCGACGCGACGCCGACAGCGCGACCGCGAACACGACGACCAGCACGTTCTCAAGCGCCCAGTCGTCCCGGTACCAGGGGTCGATGGCGAGCGCGACCCACACCACGGCGAACAGCGCAGCGAGGAGGGCGAGGTAGCGACCGTGGGAGATCATGCGGCACGATACTTGATTTCAAGGTGGCCGCTGGTATCGATCAAGCATCAGTTGCCGCGAAAAATGGCATTTCATCGGGCGGAGGCGCGAGCCAATGGCATACGCTCTCCCAACATGGGCGCGAGCACATTCTGCAGCCAATCCGCGCAGCTACTTGGCATCAAGCTTTCGCGCGATCGCGATGAACACCCAGACAAGTGCCAATGGAACGAGCACGACGAGCACGACGAGCACGACGAGCAAGTACGGCAGCGAAAGCGCCACCCAGACGAGCCCGACGAACATGGCGCCACCCACGACAAACACGCCGACTCCAGCAAACACAAAGAGCAGGAGGATTGCGACACAGAACAGAGCAACGAGGTCGGCGATCAAACCCGCCAGACCAACGCCACCTTTGAGCGGTCCGGTGATCTCCTGACCGTTGATGACGATCCGTGTCGATCCCGAATCGATGAAGAACCCCCAAACAACGATCGCCAGAATGGCTACTGCAAGGGCGATGGCTGCTTTCTTGGTCATTCGAACGCCTTCAATGATGATTTGCACCAAGGACCGTTTTGCGGCCACCGACCGCCCCGGCGAAACCGGGCACGGAAGGCCCAGGCAGTGGTGTCGGTTCTGGCGGCGGTAGTCATGGTGGGTCCGAATTGTTCTGGATAGATTGTCTTCGTTGGTGTCGGTAGCCGAAGATGATGTGCGTCGATTTCGATAGTGCGTCCCGGCGTACCGCCGTCGGGCTCTGCGGGCTGCGCCCCGCGCCCCGTGCTGGGTCGCGGCCATTCGGCTCCGATCCCTTGACGCCTCCGGCCGAGGGCATGCCCCCGGCCTGCGCGCTTCGCTTGCCTTCCTCACGCCTGCAGTTGTGGAGGGGCTGGCTTGCTGATCCCTTCATCCTTGCACACCGGTCTCGCCGTCAAGGTCTGCGCGCACTGCATGCGCTGGCGGCCGTTCGGCCGTCCTCGAACCTGTGACCGCTGCGCTGCGGCGTGCCGGTTCCGGTCTCGGGCAATCCCGCCCGATCACTGGAGTTGGTCATGCAGCACGATCTGTTTTCTTCCCTTGATTCCTTCCAGGCACTCTCGGTTGCCGCTTCCGCCTTGCTGGTGCGCGATGTCGCGGGCCAGTACCGTCCGGCCGAGGTCGACGAGGTGCTGCTGGCGGCGCAGCAGTTGCTGGCCGCCCAGGTGCGCGGCAGCGACTTGATGGACTCTCCCGCTGTGGTGAAGGACTTTCTGCGTGCCCGGCTGGGCAATCTCCCTCATGAGGTGTTTGCGGTGGTGCATCTCGATGCGCAGAACCGCGTGGTGGACTACGTCGAGATGTTCCGGGGCTCGGTGAGCCAGACATCGGTGTACCCGCGGGAGGTGGTGCGCGATGCGCTGCTTCGAAACAGCTGCGCCCTGGTCCTGGTGCACAACCATCCCAGCGGCGCTGCCCGTCCATCGCGTGCCGACGAAGTTCTGACGCAGACGCTCAAGCAGGCGGCGGCGCTGGTCGATGTGCGGGTGCTCGACCACTTCATCGTGGCGGGCGACTCGGTGAATTCAATGGCCGAATGTGGACTTATTTGATATGTGGAGTGCGGGAGCCCTTGCGGCTTCCGCTTTGACTTCGAAGCCATTGAACTTCACATATTGCGCACGCCACGCGTAACGTTCGTTGCCCATCCACTATGTACGGAGGGGCATCATGTCCACTGAACTTCCCAGCAACACGCGTGCGCTTCTTGCTCGATCAGTCAATGCACCAGAGTTGAGAGCGTTTTCGGCATGGCTTGGCAGCGAACACTACACGCCGTTCGTGGTCCAGCGTCATCTGCTGCGGCTCGAACAAGTCCT
>NZ_JBFJMY010000374.1:0-4143 GCF_041633695.1 Hydrogenophaga sp. | reverse complement strand
GCCGGCAGACGACAGCTACACACTCGACCGCTTGGCCGACGACGTCCATGTCTTGTCGGAAGAGCGCATGGTCAAGGTTGGTCAGCTCCACCGGCTCAAGAATGATCTGAATCTCGGCGCGCTCACCGTGCGCAACATCGTCTTGCTGGCCGACCCCGAGCAGGTTGCCAGCGAACGCCAACGCCTGGACGACGTGCGTGCCCGCAACGAGGACCTGATCCAGACGTTGCTGGCGTCCTCGCAGAGCGAGGAGATGAGGCCCTTGATGACCGCGCTGGTCGAGGCGCACGGCCCCTACAACGCTGGACTGGACAAGGTCTTGATACTGTCCCAGGAAAGCATGGATATCGAGGCAGCCTCGATGCTGGCCCGCGAAGTGAGCACCTGGCAGGCTGCGGTGTTCAAGGCGATCGACGGACTGGCCGAACTGCAGGGCGCACTCCTGAAGCAAGACACCAGCAAGCTTCAGGCGGCGTCTGCCCGGGCGGGCCAAGTGATGCTGGCCATTGCCTTGTTCGCTTGCGCCTTCGGTGGTGCGCTGGCGTGGGCGGTGGCAGGCTCGGTCATGCGCCAGCTGGGTGCGCAGCCCCATGAGGCCCGCGACGTGGCACAACGGATTGCCCAGGGCGACCTGAGTACCGCGATTCGGCTGCGGCCGGGCGATACGTCGAGCCTGATGGCCGCCATGAAGCTCATGAACGACAGTCTGGCCAGCGTGGTGAGCAGCGTGCGCGCGAACGCGGAAAGTGTCTCCGCCGCCAGCCAGCAAATTGCGCTGGGCAATACGGATCTGAGCCACCGCACCGAGGAGCAAACCAGCGCCTTGCAGCAGACCGCGTCCACCATGGCGCAGCTGGGCTCGACGGTGGAAAAAAACGCCGCCAGCGCCCACCAGGCCAATCGGCTGGCCCAAGGCGCCTCGGCGATTGCAGCGCAGGGTGGGGCCGTGGTCGACGAGGTGGTTCGCACCATGCAAAACATCAGCGCCGGCTCAAGCAAGATTGGCGACATCATCGGCGTGATCGACGGTATCGCGTTCCAGACCAACATCCTGGCGCTGAATGCGGCCGTCGAAGCGGCTCGGGCTGGCGAACAGGGCCGGGGCTTTGCGGTGGTGGCGTCCGAGGTGCGCAGCCTGGCGCAGCGCAGCGCGGCAGCGGCCAAGGAGATCAAGACGCTGATCAGCAGCAGCGTCGATCAGGTGGCGCAGGGCACGGCCTTGGTCGACCGGGCGGGCAAGACCATGGGTGAGATCCTCGAATCCATTCAGGGGGTGAGCCACATCGTCGCCGAAATCAGCCTGGCCACTTCCGAGCAAAATGCGGGCGTGCAGCAAGTGGATGCGGCCATCGGTCGGATGGACGCCACCACGCAGAAAAACGCGGCGCTCGTGGACGAAAGCGCCGCCGCGGCAGACAGCCTGATGGGGCAGGCCCAGCAATTGGTCGAGACCGTTTCGGTGTTCAAGCTCCTGCAAGGCGGGCGGTCCCCACAAGTGGTCTTGGCGGGCAAAAACTGAGCCAACCAAGCGCCTCACCCCGCCCACGCGTGGGTGCTGCAAGGCCGGAGGCTTCACCGGTGTCAGCGGGTCAAAACGGCTAGGTGAGGCGCCGCACGGCTTCGTCTGCCGAAGTGCAGTTGCCCGCGCCATTCACCCCATTTGCTGGGGTGCATGCGCGCTTGCGCAGCCAACACCCGACCCTGGGCAATATCCCCCCAGGTGTAACAGGGTTTTCAAGCATCACATTCAGAGGCTGTTGTAAGTGCTTGCTTTTGCTGCTTTTTTCACGCCGGGATGGCTTGAAAATGCGCTCTAAGTACTTGATTTCATTGAAAAAATTTGTAGCCACCGGGTTGCGTCTATGCTTTTTCCTGCTAAAGTGGAAAAAAGTGCAATTAAGTGGTGAAAAGTGTTTTTTCAGGATTGATTAACGTGTTTCAGGGTGCTTCCTCTCTCCATCTCGATGCCAAGGGCCGGCTGTCCATGCCGACCCGGCACCGCGACGCCCTGGGCGCGGGGGAAGGCCAGCTCACGATCACCAAACACCCGCACGGCTGTCTCATGATTTTCCCCCGGAACGAGTGGGAGAAATTCCGCGACCGCATTGCGGCGCTCCCCATGCAGGCCCAGTGGTGGAAACGTATTTTCCTGGGCAACGCCATGGACGTTGACATGGATGGTACCGGGCGCGTGCTGGTGTCGCCCGAGCTGCGGGCCGGTTCGGGTATCACCAAAGATGTGATTTTGCTGGGCATGGGCTCCTATTTTGAGCTCTGGGACGCGGCCACCTACGCGGCACAAGAGGCCGAGGCCATGCAGGCGCAGATGCCCGACGTGTTCAAGGACTTTTCCTTCTGAGGGCGCATGGTGCAAGACGCATGGAGCCACCAAACTGTCCTGTTGAACGAAGCCGTTGAAGCGCTGGCGATCAATCCGGACGGACATTACGTTGACGCCACCTATGGCCGAGGCGGTCACACCCGGCGCATTCTGGAGCGGCTGTCCGAGCGCGGCCGCCTGACGGTGTTCGACAAAGACCCACAGGCCGTGGCCTCGGCCATGGCTCTGGCGGCGGGGGATGCGCGCGTGCGTGTGCGCCACGAGGGCTTCCGGCACCTGGGCGGACTGGGGCCAGCCAGTGTGGATGGGCTGTTGCTGGACCTGGGCGTCAGCTCTCCGCAGATCGACGACCCCGAACGGGGTTTTTCTTTTCGCCACGACGGACCTTTGGACATGCGCATGGACACCACGCGCGGCCAGAGCGTGGCCCAATGGCTGGAAACAGCCGATGTCTCGACGCTTGCGGAGGTCATTCGTGAATATGGCGAAGAACGGTTTGCTCAATCGATTGCAAAGGCGATTGATCGTCGCCGACAGGAACGGGGCGCTTTTCGAACCACCCGCGAACTGGCCGAGGTCGTGGCTCTCGCGGTCAAAACCCGCGAGCCGGGCAAGGACCCTGCAACGCGCACATTTCAGGCTTTTCGGATTTTCATCAACGCCGAGCTTGAAGAGCTGCAACAAGCGTTAGAGGCCAGCCTGCAGGTGCTGCGTTCGGGCGGACGTCTGGTGGTGATCAGTTTTCACTCGCTCGAAGACCGCATGGTCAAGCAGTTCATGGTGCAGCATTCGCGCCATGTGGTGGACCGCCGGGTGCCGTTTGCCGAACCCGCGCCGACCAAGCTGGCCCGCCCACACCGCATCAAGCCCTCAGAGACCGAGGTGCAGGGCAATCCCCGTTCGCGCAGCGCGGTGATGCGGGTGGCCGATCGCACGGAGGTGCCGGCATGATCCGCATGAATCTGGTGCTGTTGTGTGCGGTGGTGGTCAGTGCCTTTTATCTGGTGCACACCCAATACGAGTCGCGCCGTTTGTACACGGCGCTGGACCGTGCGCATGCGCAGACCCGCAAGCTCGACGCCGAACACGAGCAGTTGCAGGTGCTCAAGCGCGAACAGGCCGCGCCCGCCCGGGTGCAACAACTGGCCACCAAGCAGCTGCAGATGCGCCCGGCCAGTCCGGGCATCACCCAGTATGTGACGGTGTTTGAGCCGCAGGCGCCCGCCATGGGCGCGGTGCAGGAGGCCCGGCCATGAGTCGCCGCATCCGCAGCATCAACTACAGCGCAAGCCCCTTGCTGGCCAGCAAAACGCCGGTGTGGCGCAGCAAGTTCATCGTCGCGGCGCTGGCCCTGGCGTTTGCGGGCCTGGGTGCCCGCGCCGCGTTTGTACAGGTGATCGGCAACGACTTTTTCCAGCGCCAGGGCGAGGTGCGGTTTGCACGCACGCTGGAACTGCCGGCCAACCGGGGTCGGGTGCTGGACCGCAACGGCTTGATTCTGGCGTCGAGCGTGGTGGCGCAAAGCATTTGGGCGATTCCGGAAGACGTCGACAAGTCGTCGCCCCAATTGCGCCAGCTCGCCAAGCTGCTGGACATGCCGCTGTCCGATTTGAACAAGCGCCTGGCCAACGAAGACAAGACCTTTGTGTGGATCAAGCGGCAGGTGGACGAACCGATCGCCCGCGAGATCGCGGCGCTCGGGCTGAAAGGCATTTACCAGCGGCGCGAATACAAGCGCGAGTACCCCGAAGGCGAGGCGGCGGCCCATGTGGTGGGCTTCACCAGCGTGGAAGACGTGGGGC
>NZ_JBFJMY010000373.1:0-4160 GCF_041633695.1 Hydrogenophaga sp. | reverse complement strand
GGATCAACGCGCCCGATGAACACCTGTTCTGCCGCGCCCAGCCGGCCAGCGATCTTCTGATCGCGCCGCGGTCCTGGCACCGCATCGACCCCGACGCACGCAAGACCTATTCGGCGACGGTCTTCCGCAACCAGCTCGTCGCCAGCGACGTCTCGATCCTTCACCTGCGGCTTCCGACAGGCGTGCGAGCCCGCTTCGCCGCTGGCCAGTACCTGCAGGTCATTCTTCCCGACGGGCAGCGGCGTTCGTTCTCGATGGCCAACGCGCCGCATGAGAACGACGGTGTTCTGCTGCACATCAGGCACATGCCCGGTGGCGGCTTCACATCAGGCGTCGTTCCCAATCTGGCCAAGGGCGATGTGCTGCAAATCGAACTCCCGCACGGCGACTTCTATCTGCGCGAGGAGAGCGACCGTCCGTTGCTGTTCATTGCCGGCGGAACGGGTTTCGCGCCGGTCAAGTCCATCATCGATGACATCATCAAGCGCGGCATCGAGCGGCCGATGACCCTGTTCTGGGGCGCACGCGTGCCCGCTGGCCTGTATGCGCCCGAAGTGGTGAAGAAGTGGCTCAGGCAGCGCCCCTCGCTGCGCTATGAACCCGTCATCAGCGCCCCGATTGATGCGATGGCATGGAGTGGACGGCGGGGACGAGTGCACCAGGCGGTGCTGGAGACCTTCGACTCGGTGCAGGACTTCGACGTCTACGCCTGCGGCGCGCCGGCCATGGTGCAGGCCGTGCGCACGGCCCTCGAGGATCAGCGAGGACTGCCGCCGACGCAGTTCTTCAGCGATTCATTCGTCGCGGAAAGCCCTGTCGCCGTGGTCTAGCTGCGCCCGCGCCGATCTGACGCCCGCCGCGTGCAGCCATGCACGCCGGTCGGCGAAAGAGCCAACGACTTGGAGATGAAATTGTCTGACTTGCTATCGATCCATGAGTCTCTTGAACTGGCAGCTGAGCGAGTCGATGATCTCGTGCCGCTGGTGTACGAACGATTCTTTGCACTCAGGCCAGACGCCCGTGCGTTGTTCGGGAACGATGCCCTCGGCCGGGGGCGGATGTTCAATGAAACCCTGACGATGATCCTGGAATGCACACAGGAAGTGGGGTACCTGGAGGGCATCGTCGAGCGGGAAGTGGGAGACCACCGGGGATATGGCGCGACTCTGTCCATGTATGAGAGCTATTTCGAGGCGGTGGTGCAGGCAATGCAGGCCGCCGTGGGCGAGTCTTGGACGCCGAGCCACGAAGAATCCTGGCGCCGCCAACTCAAGCACCTGATGTCGATCGTGGCTCGGCACGCGCAAATCGCCGATGGCCCGCTGAACCATTAACAAAGGAGACTGCTATGAGCACAAATGGTGCAGGCTTGCTGAGCCAGCCGGTTGAACGGGCTCCTGTGATCATGGAGCAAGCGGCATATTCGCGCCGTCGCCTGCTAGCGGCAGTGGCAGCTATTGCCGCTGGAGGCTTTGCGCGCTCTTCCCTTGGGGCTGGCAACGCAAACGAGATTGTCTTGGGTATGTCGCTGCCATTGACGGGCGTCCTCGGCAGCACCGCCCAGGGGTTTCGAGAGGGCACGCGCATCGCATTCGAGGATATGAATGTTGCCGGGGGCGTGCACGGAAGGAAAATTCGCGTTGAACTGATGGACGACAGATTCGACAGGGACCTGGTCGTACGAAATGCGAAGGCCATGCTCGATCAAGGTGTGCTGTGCCTCTTCGGGTTCATGGGAACGCCGGGGATCCTGGCCGTCTCTGCCCTTGTCAATGAGCGCCAGGTTCCGCTGATCGGAGCCGTATCAGGGGCCCCGGCAACCAAAGACCCAAAGAACAAGTTCGTCTTCATCGTACGAACGAGTTTTTCGAAGGAAGCCGAAAATGCCGTCAACGTCGGCGTCATCACAGGCATGAAGGTCTGGGGCGTCGTCTATCAGGACGATGGCCAAGGCAAGGCCGCACTCGCGGGTGTGCAGACCGGACTGGCACGACATCAGCTGAAAACATCGATCGAGGCGGCATTTCCGCCAGCGGCGAGTCCTGACTTCGGCGATGCATTGGCGCGCATTCAGTCCAGCCAGTTAGGCGCGCTGGTGTTTGGCGGAAGTGCTCCAGCTTTGGCCGCTCTGATATCGCAGGCCAAGTCAAAGGGGATCAAGTTGCCTGCGACAACCGTCCTATCGGTCGTGTCGCCGGATGCGGCCATCGCGTTGTTGGGCGACGATGCGATAGGCCTGCGATTCACCCAGCCGGTGCCCTATCCCTTCAGCGTTCGCCCCGGCGCTTCAGCAGAGTACCTGAGGGCGGTCGGTCGGCATTCGAGCGAGCCGCCTTCCTTCATCGGCATGGAAGGATTCCTTTCAGCCAGACTGATGATCAAGGCGCTTCAGATGACGCCATCTCTACAGCGTACTTCGCTCGTAGCAAGCCTGGAGTCGATGAGCAACTACCCATTGACCAACGACTTTCGGGTCACCTTTGGGCCGGCGGATCGCTCAGGTGCAAGCTATGTCGATACCATGATCGTTGGCCACGGCCGCAGGATCATCCGGTAGCTCAGCGAGCTCGAAGGACACTACTCCTCTTTCATCCGGTTCTCGATGAAGCACGAGCGCAATCGCCGATCCCCTGAGCGTTTCGAGCCGAAGAGGTCGAGCCCAAACCGTGCGCAGCTGCTTCCTGAGCTGACAGTAGACGTCGAGCAATCTCCTTTTGAATTCTGGCCAGCGACAACGCCAGAGTGCATCACTCTTCTGAAGCACAGGACTGATGTCTGTCCGCGCGGGCCTATTTCGGGTTATTCATCACTTGCCACCCGGCGCTTTGGCTGGGCGGTTGATTCGATCGAGCAATCAACAATAGCCATCAAGGAGTAAAACAATGATCCGCACCGCGCCAGCTGTCACTCGTCCTTGCTACTTTTATTTCCCTTGCCATTTGTTTCGCCGCGCACTGTCCAACAGTTGCGCGGCGAGGCTGCAGTGATTGAGTTGCGGCACCTGCGCTACTTCGTCGCCGTTGCTGAGGAACTGAATTTCACCCGCGCGGCAGAGCGTATCCACCTCGACCAGACACCGCTGTCGCGCGCGGTGCGCGACCTAGAGGCGGAGTTGGGCGTCAAGCTGTTTGTCCGCGCGCCGCGCCACCTGGCGCTGACCCCGGCGGGCGCCCAGTTGCTGCAGGAGACGCGCAAACTGTTTATTCGCTTCGAGCGCGCCAAGTGTGCCGTGCGCCGAACGAGTGCGCTCTACCAGCCGCCGCTGCGTATCGGCGTGGCCGACGGCATCTCCCAGCCCAGGCTTGCCGAGTGCTTGGCCGGATGGCAGGCGTTGGCGCCTGCGGTGCCGCTGGAACTGTCCGAGATGCGCGCCCGCGAACTGGCCGCAGCGCTGTGCCAGGAAGAGGTGGATGTCGGCTTTTCCTTTGGAGTGCCCGAGGACGAGCGCATCGCCCAGGATGCGGCGTGGAGCTATCCACTCATTGCCCTGTTGCCGCTGGGGCACGAGCTGGCGCGAAAGGAGTGCCTGAGCCTGGCCGAGCTGGCGTGCTTTCCGATGATCGCCTGCCACGCCAGCTACAAGCCCGGCGTGCGTCAGCAGATCGACTGCTTCGTGCGCCAGTGCGGTTGCACGCCGCTGATCGCGGGCGAGGCCAGCACTTTCACCGGCTACGTGACGCGGATCGCCGCCGGGCTGGGCGTGGGCGTGGCCGACAGCGGCCATGTCGAGACCCTGCGCCGCGACGATATCGTGGCCTTGCCTCTGGTCGACGACCTACGCCTGCACACCTACGTGCTGCACAAGCACCAGCGCTTCGGCCTGCCCGAGGCGGTGGAACGTTTTCTTACCCACGCCAAATCCTTGTAGCGATCGTTACGGGTTCCGCTTAACGGGCCGGCGCCTGATGCGCCATCGGCCTTGGACAGCCCGCGCATCCGCTGGGATGCTGTCGGGGTAGACAGGCCGAAGGCATGCGCCTTCGGCGATGAAGGGGTCTCAGCCAGCCGCCTGCGTTTTCTTCGACGTGTTCGCCAGCCTGCGCCGCGCTGCGCCCTGATGGGTGTGCCGCGCGGCACATCGATTCCAGACTCGTGCTATGCGTGCCATGAGAGTGCGCATGCGTATGGCGGACGCGGGCAACACGCTGGAGGAAGTAGGC
>NZ_JBFJMY010000372.1:0-4168 GCF_041633695.1 Hydrogenophaga sp. | reverse complement strand
TCCGTTTCCGCGCCCCGCACCATGGCGACGAGGTGCTGGCCTTCGCCGAGCAGCACGGTCTGCAAGACGTGGTGGATGTGGCGCCGCCCATTCCCTACCGCGAAGCCATCGCCGAAATGCTGACCGCCGACTTGTTGCTGGTGTTCCAGGGTTCGAATTTCAACGCCCAGATTCCGGCCAAGATCTACGAATACCTGCGCGCGCAAAGACCTTTGCTGGCGGTGCTCGACCCGGTGGGCGATACGGCGGCGCAGCTGCGCCAGTTTGAAGGCGTTCACCTGGGTGACATCGCCGACCAGCACCAGTTGAAAAGCTGTCTGGAGAACTGGTTGCAGGTGCTGGGCTCGGCCGATGTGGCCCAGGCACTGGCGGCCAACCTGCCCAAGGTTCGGCCGTATTCGCGAGCCGCCCAGGCCGTGCGTTTGGTCACGATCTTTGATCGGCTGGTGGAGCCGACCCCGCGTTGATGCCCTTTTGGACGTATGCCCGCGCTTGCAACGCGGTGCCTGCGCAGCGATACTTGATACGGAATGTTTCAATACACCTAAGCGAGTCCGAACCATGAACAAGAACGATGTATTCAGCGTTCCCGCCTTTCCCTGCCGCCATTGCGGTGCCTCGGTCACCCACGAATTTGCCGACCTGGGTTTGACGCCGCTGTGCCAGACCCAGATCGCACCCGCACGCTTCAACCAGGCCGAACGCTACTTTCCCTTGCAGGCCTATGTTTGCTCGGCATGTTGGTTGGTGCAGTTGCGCGATTGCATCTCGTCGGCCGATGTGTTCACCGACGATTACCCCTATTTTTCCTCCTTCTCGGCCAGTTGGCTGGCCCATGCCAAGGCCTATGTGGACGAAATGGTGGAGCGGCTGCAACTGGGAAGCGACAGCCTGGTGATGGAGCTGGCCAGCAACGACGGTTACCTGCTGCGCCATTTCAAGCCGCACGGCGTGCCGGTGCTGGGGGTGGAGCCCTCGCGCAGCGTGGCCGACGCCGCCATTGCCCTGGGCATTCCCACGGAAATCCGCTTCTTCGGGCGCGACACCGCGACCGATCTGCGCGCGCGCTACGGTGCCGCCGATTTGATCGCGGGCAACAACGTGCTCGCCCACGTGCCCGACATCAACGACTTTGTGGCCGGGGTGCAGATCGCACTCAAACCCCAGGGCACGGTGACCTTCGAGTTCCCGCATCTGCTCAATCTGATGCAGCAGAACCAGTTCGACACCATTTACCACGAGCATTTCTCTTACCTGTCTTTGCACGCCGTGCGCGCGGTGTTCCGCACCGCCGGGCTGGACATTTACGACGTGCGCAAACTCTCCACCCACGGGGGTTCGTTGCGGGTGTTCGGGCAATTGGCCGGGGCAGGGCGCCCGGTGACCGACCAGGTGGCTGCCGTGCTGGCCGAAGAAGCACAGGCCGGCCTGCTGGACGTCAAAACCTACGGCGGCTTTGCCGAACAGGCCCGTGCCACCAAGCGCGACATTCTGGATTTCCTGATCCAGGCGCGCCGCCAGGGCAAGCGTGTCGCCGGTTATGGCGCACCAGGCAAGGGCAATACCTTGCTGAACTACTGCGGCATCGGCACCGACCTGATCGACTTCACGGTCGACGCCAACCCGGCCAAACAGCACACCTTTGCGCCGGGCAGCCGCATCCCGATCTACCCGCCGGACCACATCCGCGAAACCAAGCCCGATTACCTCTTCATCCTGCCCTGGAATCTGAAGGAAGAAATCATGGCCCAGACCGCCTACATCCGCGAATGGGGTGGGCAGTGGGTGACGCCGATTCCCACGCCCAAGGTCTGGTCAGAGCCAGCCGTCAGAGCCTGAGCGGTCGATGCCGGTCCTCAGCTCCCACTTGTTCATGCAGGTGTGCCCAAGCGCACGCCGGGCATCTCATCCATCCTCAATTTCAACGGAGTACATGCAATGAAAGTCTTGGTCACAGGCGCTGAAGGTTATATCGGCGCGGTTCTGGGGCCGATCCTCGCATCGGCCGGTTTTGATGTCGTTGGACTGGACACGGGCTATTACAGCCACGCCAGCCTGTTCCACGACAAGTCGGCGGCGCGCATCCCAGCGGTGATCCGCAAAGACGTGCGGCAGATCCAGGCCGAGGACTTGAAGGGCTTTGACGCCGTGGTGCATCTGGCCGAACTCTCCAACGACCCCTTGGGCGAACACAGCCCCGACGTCACCTTCGCCATCAACCACCGGGGTTCGGTGCAGCTGGCGCAGGCGGCCAAGGCCGCTGGCGTGAAGCGCTTCGTCTACACCTCGTCGTGCAGCGTGTACGGCGTGGCCGAGGGCGTGGTGGACGAGACATCGGCCACCAATCCGCAAACCGCCTACGCGCAATGCAAGGTGCTGGTGGAAAAAGACGTGGCCGAACTGGCCACCGACAGCTTCACGCCCACCTTCTTGCGCAACGCCACCGCGTATGGTGCGTCGCCCAGCATGCGCTTTGACATCGTGCTCAACAACCTGGCCGGTCTGGCCTGGACCCAGCACAAGATCGCCATGACCAGCGACGGCACGCCCTGGCGCCCGCTGGTGCACATCCGCGATATCGCGTCGGCCATTCTGTGCGCCTTGCAAGCGCCCTCTGAAGTGGTGCGCAACCAGATCTACAACGTGGGTGACACCGGCTCGAACTACCAGATTCGGGAAGTGGCGGCGATTGTGGCGGACACCTTCCCCGACTGCGAACTGAGCTACGGCCCACCCAGCGGTGACAACCGCAGCTACCGCGTCAACTTCGACAAGATCCAGACCCAGCTGCCCGGCTTCAAATGCGAGTGGGACGTGCGGCGCGGCGCGCAGGAACTGCTCGAGGTTTACCAGCGCATCCAGATGAGCGAGACCGTGTTCCAGCATGCCGCGTTCACGCGCCTGAAATCGCTGACCTATCTGGTCAAGACCGGGCAGGTCGACTCGGATTTTTATTGGGCCAGTTGATGGGTTTTGTCGCGGTTCGTGGCCAGCGATGCCCGCGAACCGGTGCCCGCCTCAGTTGGTGTGCTGAGGCCAGGGGTTCAGACGCTCGCACCGCGATACGAGGTATGTGATGAAAGTTGTGTTGTTCTGTGGGGGCATGGGCACCCGGATGCGAGAGTTCTCCGAAACCATTCCCAAACCCCTGGTCAACGTCGGGCACCGCCCCATCATCTGGCATTTGATGCGCCATTTCGCGCACTTCGGGCACACCGATTTCATCCTGTGCCTGGGCTACAAAGGCGAGATGATCCGCGAGTACTTCCTCAACTACAACCCGATGTTGAGCGAAGACTGCCGGCTGGAAAAAGGCGTGCCCAAGCTGATGAGCGGTGGCACCGACGTGCGCGACTGGAACATCGACTTTGTGGACACCGGCTTGACCCGCAACATCGGCCAGCGCCTGGTCGCCGCGCGCCACTTGCTGCGTGATGAAGAGGTTTTTCTGGCCAACTACTCGGATCAACTTTGCGACATCGATCTGGACCGATACGTCGCCACCGCCAACGCGCAGAACAAGATCGCCAGCTTCGTCTCGGTGCGGCCACCGGGCAGCTACCACAGCGTCACCACCGACGCCGATGGCACCGTCAACTACATAGGCCCCTGGGCCGACTCGGAACTGTGGATCAACGGCGGCTACATGGTTTTGCGCCAGGCGATTTTCGATCACATCGAACCCGGCGACGAACTGGTGGAAGCCCCGTTCCAGCGCCTGATCGCCAAGAAGCAGCTGTACTCGCACCGCCACGAAGGCTTCTGGAAAGCCATGGACACCTACAAAGACAAACTGGCCTTCGACGAGGACTACGAAAAAGGCCGCCGCCCCTGGGAAATCTGGAACCTGGGCTGACTGGTGCTTGGTGCGCAAAAAAGCCGCGCTGCTTTGGAGGAAAGGGGCCCCTGGTCGTTATAGACAGGGGCCTTTCTATATGGCGTCGAAGAGATGCATAAGTGCGCCAGTTGCTCGGCGTTGCGGGCCTGCACGACCCGTACGGCTTGTGGGCGAGTCACACGCCGGTCAGGTCTGGTTCCAGATTTCCCAGGGGCGGCGGCCTTTTTCGTAGTCCTCGTCGAAGGCCAGTTTGTCTTTGTAGGTGTCCATGGCTTTCCAGAAGCCTTCGTGGCGGTGCGAGTACAGCTGCTTCTTGGCGATCAGGCGCTG
>NZ_JBFJMY010000371.1:0-4171 GCF_041633695.1 Hydrogenophaga sp. | reverse complement strand
GTTGTTGGAGCAGGACAAGGTCTTCATGATCTACAACAACACCGGCACCGCGCAGACGGCGGCCATTCTGCCGCTGTTGAAAGAGACGCGCACCATCGTCTTTGGGCCGGTCACCGGTGCCTCGGCGTTTCGGGACAACTTCAATCCGCTGGTGTTCCAAGTGCGCGCCAGTTACGCAAACGAAGCGCGCCGCATCCTGAGCCAAATGAAGCTGATCGGCCTCCAGCGGGTGGCGGTGTTTTATCAAGACGACGGCTTTGGAAAAGCCTTGCTCGCCGAGTTGAAAAAAGCGGCGGAAGAAGAAAAGCTGCCCTTTGTCGCCGAGATCAGCGTAGATCCCAAGCAGCCCAACTTTGCCGCCGCCGCAGCGGCCACGCAGGCGGCGAATCCGCAGGCGGTGATTCTGGGTACCGCAGGCAGCACCTTCACGAACTACATCAAAGCGGTGCAGCAGACCGGGGCACGGCCGGGCTATTACGGATTTTCGGTAGCCAGCATGGATGTCATCCGGGCCGAGTTGAAAGAGCAGGCACGGGGCATCATCCTCGCGCAGATCATGCCGTCGCTGCGGGCTTCGGCCAATCCGGTGGTGGCTGAATACCTCAAGCTGTTGCGTGCCAGTTCGCCGCAGGCAAAACCTTCGGCGTCGCAGTTTGAAGGCTTTGTGCACGCGCGTCTGCTGGTCGAAGGTTTGCAGCGAGCGGGGCGTGCACTGAGCACCGACTCGTTCACCAAGGCGATGGAGGCCACCGGAGAAATTGCCTACGGCAGTTTCCGGGCGCGCTATTCACCCAAGTCCCACAACGGCGCCAGCTATGTGGAGCTCGCCATTGTCGACAGCCAGGGGCAGTTGCAATATTGAGCCCAGCAGCGCGGCAGGGTGCCTCGTTTGCGTGCGCCGCGAGCGTTCATCCCCAAACCGCTTCCAGCGCGGCCCAGGCGCGTGTGATCACCGGATCGCCCGCGCGCTGCGCCAGGCAGACGAAGCTCAGATCGCATTCGAGCGCAACCCGGTCGGCGATCACCAGGCCATGGGCATGGGCTTCGCGCATGGCGATAGCGTCTCGCACCAGCGACAGGCCCACGCCGCTTTTCACCAGGTCGAGCATGGAAGCTTCCTGGTCCACCAGCGCCACGCGGCGCGGCTCCAAGCCGGTGAGCGAGCCGGGGCCGAACACGTGTTTCAACAAACGGTGGTGGGCGCTGGCCGGTGGCGTGGCCAGCCAGGGCAGGGCGGCCAGCGCTTTCCAGTCTTTGCCGCGCACCTGCGGCCCCCAACCGGCCGGCGCCAGCACGCGGTAGGTGAAGCGGGTGAGCGGGCGCAGGCGGTAAGGCGCGTCGGCTTGCTGGCTCAAAGCCTGCTCGGGCAGGTCGAGAAAGAAGCCGACGTCGACCTCGCCGTGCTCGACCTGTGTCAGCACATCGCCGCTCATGCCCTGGCGCAACTCGGTCCTCACCTGCGGGCTGGTTTCCACCAGTTGCTTCAGGAATGCGCCGAGGCGGATGAACTCCGGGTCGAGGATGGTACCGATGCGCAAGGTGCCGCGCACCGTCGCGTGCAGACCCGCAGCGGCCTGTCCGAAGTCGGCCAGCGCGGCCAGGGCCTTGTCGGCCAGCGGCAGCAGGGCCGCGCCGTCGGCGGTGAGGGCCATGCCTTGCGGGGTGCGGGTGAAGAGCGGCAGGCCGGTGGCCTCGGTCAGGGTCTTGAGCTGCAGGCTCACCGCCGGTTGGCTCAGGTGCAGGCGCAGGGCGGCGCGCGACACATTGCCCTCGCGCGCCACGGCCACAAAGGCGCGCAGGGTCTGCGGGTCGAGCCGGGCAGGCAGGGGGGTGGAGACGGGATCGCTGGCCTTCATATTTGCTCTGCTTATAGCGCTGTTTTGGCGATTTCATTGGATTTCTCGCTGCTTTTTGCGCAAACTGTGGCTTCTCTCGGAGACAAGACGCATGAGAAATTCAAATATGAAAATGCGGCACCGGCTGGCCGCGCAGGCTCCTAGCCATGCACGGTGACAGCCCCTACGACCCAGACGAAGGCGACTGGCAGACCCTGGTCACTTTCTTCAGCCCGACCGAGGCCTATCTGTTGCGCGGCTGCCTGCAGGCCGCCGGTGTGCCCGCAGTGGTGGCCGACGCCCATTTGGTGCAAACCCACACCTTGCTGGCCGGTGCGATTCCGGTGCGCGTGCTGGTGCCCGAGCTGCGGTTGAGCGAGGCCCAGGACGTGGTCGCGGCCTACCAGCGCGGCGAATTCGCTTTGCCCGACGAAGACCCTTCTTCCAACCCGCCGTTCAGCGAGGATTCCCCATGAGCGACACCGCGTTTGACTACATCGTGGTGGGAGCCGGCACCGCCGGTTGCCTGCTGGCCAACCGGCTTTCGGCCGACCCGTCCAAGCGCGTGCTGCTGATCGAAGCGGGCCGCAAGGACGACTACCACTGGATCCACATCCCGGTGGGCTATCTGTATTGCATCGGCAACCCGCGCACCGACTGGCTGTACCAGACCGAGCCCGACCCCGGCTTGAACGGCCGCCGCCTGCGATACCCGCGTGGCAAAGCGTTGGGTGGTTGCTCCAGCATCAACGGCATGATTTACATGCGCGGCCAAAGCCGCGACTACGACGCCTGGGCCGACCTCACCGGTGACGAGGCCTGGACCTGGGCCAACAGCCTGCCCGACTTCAAGGCGCACGAAGACCACTACCGGCTCGATGCCGTGGACGCCGCTGCGTCCAACCCCGCGTTCGCGGCCCTGCACGGCAACGCCCGCCACGGCGGTGGCGGCGAATGGCGGGTGGAAAAGCAGCGCCTGCGCTGGGACGTGCTCGACGCTTTTGCCCTGGCCGCGCAGCAAGCGGGCCTGCCGGCCACGGCGGATTTCAACAGTGGCAACAACGAAGGCGTGGGCTACTTCGATGTGAACCAGAAGGCGGGCTGGCGCTGGAACGCCTCCAAGGCCTTCCTGCGCCCGGTGCAGCGCCGCCCCAATCTCACGGTATGGACCGAGACCCGGGTGAAGCGGCTCACTTTGGCGCGCGACCCCAGCGGCGCGCTGCGCTGCACCGGCGCACGCCTGCTGCGCGGTGGCGAGGCGGTGACGGTGAGCGCCACGCGCGAGGTGATCTTGAGCGCCGGCAGTGTCAACTCGCCGCAGATTCTGCAGCTCTCGGGCATCGGCCCTGCGACCCTGCTGCGCCAGCACGGCATCGAGGTGCAGCACAGCCTGCCGGGCGTGGGCGAAAACCTGCAAGACCATTTGCAGATCCGCAGCGTCTACAAGGTGCAAGAGGCTAAAACGCTCAACACCCTGGCCCATTCGATTTGGGGCAAAGCGCTGATCGGTCTGGAGTACGCGTTCAAACGCAGCGGCCCCATGAGCATGGCACCCAGCCAGCTCGGTGCCTTCACCCGCAGCAGCCCCGACCAGCCCTGGCCGAATCTCGAATACCACGTGCAACCGCTCAGCCTGGACGCGTTCGGCGAGCCTTTGCACCGCTTTCCGGCGTTCACCGCCAGCGTGTGCAACCTCAACCCCACCAGCCGGGGCCATGTGCGCATCCTGTCCGCGCGCTTCGAAGACGCACCGGCCATTGCGCCGCAGTACCTGAGCACCCCCGAGGACCGCCAAGTGGCGGCCGACAGCCTGCGCGTCACGCGCCGCATCGTGGCGCAGCCGGCGCTCGCGCCCTACCGGCCCGAAGAATTCAAGCCCGGCGTGCAATTCCAGACCGACGAAGAGTTGGCCCGCCTGGCCGGTGACATCGCCAGCACCATCTTCCACCCCGTGGGCACCACCAAAATGGGGCGCCCCGACGACCCCATGGCCGTGCTCGACAGCCACTTGCGCGTCTACGGCGTGGAGGGCTTGCGCGTGGTGGACGCGGGCGCCATGCCCACCATCACCAGCGGC
Organism: Hydrogenophaga sp.; assembly: GCF_041633695.1. Taxonomy (GTDB): domain Bacteria; phylum Pseudomonadota; class Gammaproteobacteria; order Burkholderiales; family Burkholderiaceae_C; genus Hydrogenophaga. Next base: position 259 of record NZ_JBFJMY010000371.1, on the reverse strand, counting down.
AACACCAACAGTCCCACGTTGATGCTGGCCGAAAAGGCGGCGCGCTGGATCGTGGCCGGGGTTTGACGGCGGTTCGGCTGGCGCAGAACCGCGTTCGCTGAGCGTGTTGCCGGGGATCCCGCGACCCCGAGGGTTTCGACCGCCCCCCGAGCCGGTGCCAGCGGCGTCGGGCGGCGACGGTTTTTAGCGTATGCCGCCCACGTAACGGGCTTCGTCGCCGTCTTCCGGGCGGGTGGCGCCCAACACCGAAGGCAGGGTG
>NZ_JBFJMY010000370.1:0-4195 GCF_041633695.1 Hydrogenophaga sp. | reverse complement strand
TTGTAGGTGCCCGGCTGCTGGTAGGTGTGGGTCGGGTGCTGCTCGGTGCAGGCCGCATCGGGGCCCTGAACGGCCTGCGCTGCATTTACAAGCCTGACTTCCTGTACGCCAAGGCTGGGGTGATGCAGATGGAGCTTCAACCGGCTTCGGTGCACCAGGGTGAACTGCTGCTTGACGAGGAGCCTGGTGAGAGACGGGACAAAGGCCGGTTGATGGGCGCCCTGGATGGGCTCAACCGGCGCTATGGCCGGGGCACGGTGCTGCTGGGCAGTACCGGTCTGGAGGGAGATCGCAGGCGCTGGTCGATGAAACAGGAGCGGCGTACGCCGCAGTACACAACGCGATGGGAAGACATGCCCGTGGTGCGGACGTGAAGTACTCCCAATGAGGGGCACTGCTGTGCATCAGGCCGAATTTGTCGTAGGCGTTTCAAGCGACCTGAATCGATAATGGTTCCGAGTCGGCCTGAACAGTCGGCCCTCCTCCCTGAAAAGTCGTGTGACAGCGACTTTGATTTGCCCGGCCCTCGTGCCGGGTTTCTTTTTTCTGGCGCGCAAAGGCGGCAGGGCCTCGCGCGCCGCGAATGTGCTGGAAAACAGCCCAAATCCAGCAGCAGCACAGGGGGTTTCAAGTCCTACATTGACCTCACGGTGTTCAGAGAAACGGCAAGCACTGCCACCTCACGAACAACGTCGAACCGAGGACTTGACCATGAACCATGCACCTCTCGCCAACACCCTGTGCTGGCATTCCACGAAAGCGGCAACCTTGCAGAGAAGCCTGGCGGCAACGCTGGCGAGCGCCGCCGCCAGCTTGTTGCTCACCTTGGGGCTCCTCGCACCATCGGCGGCGCGCGCCGTCGATGGCTGCCTGGTTTTACTGTGCTTTGCGGCACCGAGCTGGAAGTCGGTCCCTCAGTGTGTGCCACCGATCCGAAAGGTGCTTCGGGATCTGGCTCGGGGCAAGGCCTTTCCTACGTGCGGTATGTCTGGCGCAGGTAACTCGGCTCGGCATGTGTGGGCTCGGGCGCCGGGCAACTGCCCACCCCAGTACACCCGGGTGCATGAGTCCGAGAGCGGACCGATCTACACCTGCGACTACACCGGGGCGATCACGGTCACGATCGACGGCAAGCAGTTCACACGCACCTGGTGGGATATGGGTGGCGACACCGTGACGGACTTCAGCCCGGTCGCGAAGTCCCAGCTGGGCACTTGGGACACCCAGTACGACAACGACCACGCCACCTGGCTTCGCTCCCGTCCGTGAGGGCTGCGCCATGGAAGCATCCACCTTCGCGGCACTGGCCTTGGCCTGCGCGCCACAGGTCCACCTGACCACAGCACACGCGCTCGTCGCCGTCGAAAGCGCCTTCAACCCCTGGGCCATTGGCGTCGTAGGCGGTTCGCTGCAACGCCAACCCCGCCACCGCACCGAGGCATTGGCCACCGCGCTGGCTCTGCAGGCCGCTGGCCGCAACTTCAGCGTGGGCCTCGGCCAGATCAACATGGGCAACTTCCAGCGCCTGGGCCTGTCGCTGGAATCGGCCTTCGAACCTTGCTCCAACCTGGCCGCCATGCAGACGGTGTTGAGCGAGTGTTTCGAGCGGGCGCGACGCAAGTCACCCAGCAGATCGGGCGACCAGGTAGCCCTGCGCGCTGCGCTCTCCTGCTACTACAGCGGCAACTTCACCACCGGCTTTCGCCATGGCTACGTGGGCAAGGTGGTCGCCGCAGCCCGCAACCCTCTCCCCATCAGTCAACACACCCCCATTAAGGAGCCGTCATGACCCGCATTCGTCTCTTCGTACCACAGCGCCACCTCGCAACCGCCCTGCTGATGTTGGCTGCAGCCTCAAAGAGCTGGGCACAGGGCTTCGACAAGATCAACACCACGGTCACCAACGTCAACACCATCCTGGTGACGATATCGATTGCGGTGGTGACCATCGCGATCATCTGGGCGGGCTTCAAGATGATCTTCCAAGGCGCTCGCCTGGCCGATGTGGCCAATGTGCTGATTGGTGGCACGCTGGTGGGTGGAGCTGCGGCCTTCGCCAGCTACATCGTCAGCTGAAGGCTGAAGGTGCAGACCATGCAGGCCGAAGCCATCTACAAGGGCGCCACGCGCCCGGCCATGAAGCTGGGCATTCCGCTGGTGCCGCTGGTGATCCTGTTTGGCACCGGCATGTTGCTGATCATGTGGGGCGGCATCCTGGTGAGCTGGTGGCTTGCGCTGGGTGTGGTCCTTTCCATTGCACCGGTGTTGCTCTGGATGCGCTGGTTGACAGCCCGTGATGACCAGCGGTTCCGGCAGATCTTTGTGGTCCTCAAGCTGAAGCTGCACGACCGCAACCGGCGGTTCTGGCGCGCGCGCAGCTACTCGCCTACGCTCTACCGGGGAGGCTCCGATGTTTGGCATGTTTGACCGATCTGTCGGCGCGGGCCCTCGTCGCTCTGGGCGCCCTGCTACAGGTCAGCCACAACCGCGCCATTGGGCACAGGCGCTGAAGGAGAACCCGCTCACGCGGTTTGTGCCTTTCTCCTCACTGGTCAGCGAAAACGACGTCATCACGCGTGGGGGCGACTTCATGCGCGTGTGGCGCCTCGACGGCGTGGCCTTCGAATGCGCTGATGAACACCTGATCGCCGAACGGCATGAGGCCCTGTGCAGCCTGTTGCGCAACCTGGCCGGCGGCCAATGGGCCGTGTGGACTCATCGGCTCCACCGAAAGATCCACGACCAACTGGAAGACCCGCTGCAATCTGGCTTCGCACGGGACCTATCACAGGCCTACCAGGCCAGGCTGGGCAAGCACGCCATGATGAGCAACGAGCTGTACCTGACGCTCGTCTACCGGCCCAATGCCTCACGCCTCAGCCGGGCGCTGCAATCGACCCAGCGTTCAAAGACCGCCATTGCCGCAGCGCATGCCGAAGCCTTGCGCGTGATGGAAGAACGAACGGCTTTCGTGCGCCGGGTGCTGCGCGGCTTTGGCCCTCAACTGCTGGGGGCTCGCATGCAAGGTCCAAGGCGGTACTCCGAACTGGCCGAGTTTCTGGGCTACCTGGTCAACGGCAGCTGGAGGCCAGTGCCCCTTGCGGCAGGGCCGCTGTACCGCACCTTGCCCACCACCCGCCTGTCCTTCGGTGGTGACAAGCTGGAACTTCGACATGGCGAACAGCGCCGTTGCGCGGCCCTGGTGGACATCAAGGAATACGCCGACGCGGTGGAGCCGGGCATCCTGAACTCGCTGCTGTATGAAGACAGCGAATTCATCGAAACTCAGAGCTTCTCGATACTGCCCCGGCGCGAAGCCATGCGTGCGCTGGAGCTGCAACGCGACCAGCTGATCGCCAGCGACGATGTGGTGGCCAGCCAGATCGCCGACATGGACGAAGCGATGAACGAGCTGGGCGACGGTCAGTACTGCATGGGCGAGTACCACTACAGCCTGGTGGTGTTCGGTCAGCCAGGGGAAGACAGCCTGGCCGATGCCGGGCGACGGGCTGCACAGGCGATTGGCGCGGTGGGCGAAGCGTCCAGCCTGCAGATGTCGCCGGTGGATCTGGTGGCCGATGCCGCCTGGTTTGCCCAGATGCCCGGCAACTGGCAGTGGCGCCCGCGCGATGCCAAGCTGTCGTCCCGCGCTTTCGCGGCCCTGGCCAGCGGTCACAACTTTGCCCGGGGCAAGCGCGACGGCAATCCTTGGGGGGAGGCGTTGGCCTTGCTGCGCACCCCATCGGGCCAGCCCTTCTATTTGAACCTGCACAGCAGCCCGGAAGGCGAAGACTCTGCCGACAAGAAGCTGCCCGGCAACACCATCATCATCGGATCCACCGGCGTCGGTAAGACCACGCTGGAGATGTTCCTGCTCACGCTCACCCGCAAGTGGAACCCGGCTCCAAGGCTGGTGCTGTTTGACCTGGACCGGGGTTGCGAGATCGCGATACGGGCCTTGAACGGTCGGTACTTCACCCTTGAAGCGGGCAAGCCCACCCACCTGAACCCGCTGCAGCGCGACCCCACGCCAGCACGCATCCAGTTCTGGGAACAGCTGATCCGGATTTGCATCGCCACGCCCGCCCTGCCTTTGCTGCCGGCCGATGAGCGCGCGATTGCCGACGCCGTCAAGACGGTGGCCACGATGCCAACAGCTCTGCGCCGCTTCTCGACGGTTCGCCAAAACCTGCCG
>NZ_JBFJMY010000369.1:0-4207 GCF_041633695.1 Hydrogenophaga sp. | reverse complement strand
GGGGGCGTTTGCCGCCAGAGCCTCTTCGGCGCCAGGGCAGAGTGATCGCATCGCCGAATGGGCTTGGGGCATGAGCGCCAGCCAAAGCAGGCTGACTCGCAAGAAGGTATTCATGAATGAGAAGTAATTAGAAAGCAATAAAAATGATTGTGACACCGATGTGTATCTGTTGTGTGAGGGCGCGTGTCTAAATTGAACGCCACGCCGCCTCGCGCATTTTTGGGCCGTCGCGTCTGGCTCGCGCTGGTGCTCCTTTTCGTGCCCTGGTTGCTGCACGGCTGCGCGGCTTTTGACCCCTGGCAGCGACGCACCCTCTACCGTCCAACACCGGTGGCCAGCAGCCAGGAATGGCAGCAAATGCTGGCACTGCGGCCCGACGTGCTGGCGCTGACCGTGCCCGTCGGGACAGAGGGCGAGCAAGTGCAGGTCTTGCGGGTACTTGCTCAGTCGGGTCGTGCCAGTGCGGTGCGGGTATTGTATTTGCACGGCACATACCGTCACGCCTACCAGAACCTGGCCAAGGCCGCGCCCATGGTGCGCAGCGGAATGGATGTGTATTTGCCCGATTACCGGGGCTGGGGTGCGTCTAGCCCCCGGTTGCCCGACGAAAACAGCATCCACGAAGACGCCTGGGCGGTCTGGCGGGCTTTGCAGGCTCAGCCCGCAGCGCAAGACACTGGGCCGGTGCGCTGGGTGATTTTTGGCCATTCCATGGGTTCGGCGGTGGCGGTTCGGCTCGCCAGCCGTTTGCACGGCACGCACAGCACTTGCGCTTTGGTGCTGGAAAGCGCCTTCACCCGTTTTTCAGATGTCGCCTACGAAGGGGCCGGGTGGCTCGGTCGCTTGCTGGCGTACATGGGCAGCCAGCGCATGGACTCATTGGCCTGGATCGAGCAGGTGGACCCGCCGGTTTGGTTCTTCCATGGCAGCCTGGACGAGACGGTGCCGCTGGCGCTGGGGCGGCGCTTGTTCGAGCAGGCGCCCCAGCCCAAGTACTGGCAGGCGTGGGCTTTGGGCCACAGCGACTTGCACACCGATCCGAGCGGTCGTTACGACCAGGCCTGGCGGCAGATACAAGCCGGTTGCAGCCAGCCTTGAGCGTGCTGGCGTTGGCCGCAAGCGCGCGGCAGATCAGGCCAGGAAGTTTTCGATCAGTTGTGCCAGGGCTTGTGGCTGGTCGTGGTGCAGCATGTGGCCGGCGTCTTGGATCTCGGCGGTTTGCACCTGTGCCACCGCTTGCAGCCGCTCGTGGTACTGCGCCAGGGAATAGCGGCCTTTCCACCATTTCCCCATGCTGTCGTCGCTGGCGGTGATGGACAGCAGTGGCGCGCTGATGCGCTGGTAAATCGCCAGCGTTTCGGGCACCTGGTACAGATGTGCGTTCACCACCTTGTGCGCCGCGTCGCCCAGGATCTCCCACTGGCCGTTGGCGTTGGGCGCAGCCCACTGCTGGGCCAGCCAGTCGGCCTTGTCCTGCGGCAGTCGGGGATTGGTTTTCATCAGGCGGCGCGCCACCGCAGCAGCGCTGTCGTAGGCCTTGAGCGCCGATTCGCCGCGCTGCAAAGCCTTGACCTCGTCCATCCACTGGGCGTAGCGATCGGGCGCTTGTGCCGGCTGGGTTTCGGGCATGCCAAAGCCTTCCAGATTGACCAGCTTGCGGATGCGCTGAGGCCGCACGCCGCTGTACATCATGGCCACGTTGCCGCCCATGCTGTGGCCCACCAGGTCGATCGGCTGCTCTCCCACCATGTGGTCGAGCAGCAAGTCCAGATCCAATAGGTAATCGGGAAACCAGTAGCTGTCGGGCGGGGGGCCATCGCCTCGGGTCAGGCCGAAACCGCGCCAGTCGGGGGCGATGATCCAGCGCTGCGTTTGCAGGGCATCCACCACGAATTGCCAGGAGGCAGAAACGTCCATCCAGCCGTGCACCAGCACCAGCGGGGCCTGGCCGGCGACCGGCTGGCCCCAGATGCGCAAGTGGTGGTTGAGATGGCGCAGGGCGACGAATTCGCTGCGCGAGGGTCTGAGTGCTTGGTACATTCGACCGATCATAAGTAGACAAATGGAGTCCGGCCATGCGCCAGAGTCAAAACGGAGACAAAGCCCCTAAAGGCGCCAAGGCATCGAAAACCCCACGGCAGACCCGCAAGCACCGACCGACCGATGCCTACGCCGAACTGCACGGTGCGTTCGGTTGGCAGGTGCCCGCGCAGTTCAACATGGCCGAAGTCTGCTCGCGCCGCTGGGCGCGCGACCCGGAGAGCGCCAGCCAGACGGCCGTGATCGCATGCAGCGCGACGCGACCCGACCGTTCGCACAGCTACGGCGAGCTGCAAGACCAGGCCAACCGGCTCAGCCAAGCGCTGGTGGGCCTGGGCGTTCGGCGCGGGGACCGCGTGGCGATCGTCCTGCCCCAGCGCTTTGAAACGGCGGTGGCTTACATGGCGGTCTTGCAAATGGGCGCGGTCGGCATGCCCTTGTCGCAACTGTTTGGCCCCGATGCCCTTGAGTTTCGGCTGCAGGACAGCGAAGCGGTGGTGGCGATCTGCGACGCCGGCACCTTGCCCCACCTGTTGCAGGTGCGCGGCCAATGCCCCTTGTTGCGCAGCTTGGTAGCTGTGGCCGAACCGGAGCAGGGCGACGCGCCCGTGCCCGGTGCCGACGCGACCTGGACCGCGCTGCTGGCGCAGTCCTCGGCGCGTTTCCAGGCTGTGCGCACACCCGCCGACGACCCTGCGGTGCTGATCTACACCAGCGGCACCACCGGCAACCCCAAGGGCGCCTTGATCCCGCACCGGGCACTCATCGGCAACCTCACCGGGTTTGTCTGCAGCCAGAACTGGTTCGGGTTTGATGGCGTGGGCAACGCGCGCAGCGAAGCGGTGTTCTGGTCGCCCGCCGACTGGGCCTGGACCGGCGGGCTGATGGACGCGCTCTTGCCCACGTTGTACTTCGGGCGCCCCATCGTCGCCTACAACGGGCGCTTCACGCCGCAGACCGCGTTCGAGCTGATCGAGCGCCACGGCGTGACCCACACCTTTCTGTTTCCCACGGCACTCAAAGCCATGATGAAAGCCGTGCCGGAGCCGCGCCGCCAGTATCGGCTGCCACTGCAAGCCATCATGAGCGCGGGCGAAGCGGTGGGAGACGCGGTGTTTGACTACTGCGAGCAGCAGTTGGGCGTGACGGTCAACGAGATGTTCGGCCAGACCGAAATCAACTACATCGTGGGCAATTGCGCCCGGTTCTGGCCGGCCCGCCCGGGCTCCATGGGCAAGGGCTATCCCGGGCACCGGGTGGCGGTGATCGACGAGGAGGGGCGCGAATGCCCGGTGGGGGTGGCGGGTGATGTGGCGGTACACCGGCTCGATGTGCACGGCCAGCCCGACCCCGTGTTTTTTTTGGGTTATTGGAAAAACGAGGCCGCGACCCGCGCCAAGTACGTCGCAGACCCGGCGAGCAGCTGGTGCCGCACCGGCGACATGGCGGTGCGCGATGCCGATGGCTACCTGTGGTATCAGGGGCGGGCCGACGACGTGTTCAAAGCCGCTGGCTACCGCATTGGCCCCAGCGAAATCGAAAACTGTCTGGTCAAACACCCGGCCGTGGCGAACGCCGCCGTGGTGCCCAAGCCCGACGCCGAGCGCGGCTCGGTGGTGAAGGCCTATGTGGTGCTGGCGCTCGAATACCTGGCCGCCGCGCCGGGAAGGGGCGCGGGACACGCGGGATTTGAACAAGCGCTGATGAGCGAGCTGCAAGCGCACGTCCGGGGCCAGATTGCACCCTACGAATACCCGAAAGAAATCGAATTCGTCGAGTCGTTGCCCATGACCACCACCGGCAAAGTGCAGCGCCGGGTGCTGCGCTTGCAGGAAGAAGCGCGCTACCAAGCCTTGCTGCGCCCCGCATGAAAAAGGCCGGGCAAAACTGCCCGGCCTTTTTTCTGAGGAAAGCTCCAAAGGGCGGTCATGCCGCCTCCAGGCTCTGCGGCCTTGTTTACCGCTGGGCCGTGTTCACCGGTTCGGCGACATAGATTTCCACGCGGCGGTTTTGCGCCCGGCCCTGGGCCGTGCCATTGTCGGCCACGGGTTCGCGCGAACCCCGGCCTTCGGTGGCAAAGCGGGTCGACGACACGCCGCGAGCGATCAGGTAGTCGCGTGCGCTGTTGGCGCGGTCCACCGACAGGGGCTCGTTGATCGCGTCGCTG
>NZ_JBFJMY010000368.1:0-4219 GCF_041633695.1 Hydrogenophaga sp. | reverse complement strand
CGCTCGCCAGGCCGCAGCGATGCCGTCGCCGGTGGCGGTGTCCGGGTTGGTGGTGTAGAGGTAGACCTTGCCGGCGCCACCGGTGGCCAGGATGGTGTGCGGTGCGGTGAAGGTGACCACTTGGTCGCTGGCTTCGTCCAGCACATAGGCGCCGTGGCAGCGCTGTGCCGACTTGGACTTGGCCTTGCGGTCGGGCAGGTGGCGGTCGGTGATCAGGTCGACCAGGGTGTGGTGTTCGAACAGGGTGATGCCGGGTGTCTGGCGCACCCGCTCCATCAGCGTGGCCTGCACGGCCGCGCCGGTGGCGTCGGCCGCGTGCACGATGCGGCGGTGGCTGTGGCCGCCTTCCCGGGTCAGGTGCAGGTCGCCTTTGTCGGTGGTGAAGGGCACACCCAGCTCGCGCAGCCAGGCCACGGCGGTGGGCGCGTTTTCCACTGTGAAGCGGGTGGCTTCCAGGTCGCACAGACCGGCCCCGGCCACCAGCGTGTCGTCCACGTGCGAATCAAAGCTGTCGCTGTCGGCCAGCACGGCAGCGATACCGCCTTGGGCCCAGTTGCTTGAACCGTCGGCCATGTTGCGTTTGGTCACCACCGCCACGCTGTGGGTGGGGGCCAGGCGCAGCGCGGCGGTCAGACCCGCCAGGCCGCTGCCGATGATGAGGACGTCAAAAGCGTGGGAGTTGCTCATGGGGATTCGGGGTCGGGGTGTGGATAGGGGCCGCTCTGCGCACGATCTTGGCAGAGTCGCACGCCTGGGTGAGCGCCCGCGTCAATTGGGCGTATAGGCCAGGCGCACGTAGATGGGGGCGAAGGCCTCGGCCTGGGTCAGCTCGATCAGGGTTTCCTTGGCCAGTTCCAGCATGGCAATAAAGGTCACCACCAGGGTGGGCGTGCCCAGGCTCGGGTCGAACAGCTCGGCAAATTCCACGAAGCGGCGGCCTTGCAGGCGGCGCAGCACGATGCTCATGTGTTCGCGTACCGACAACTCCTCGCGGCTGATCTTGTGGTGCTGCACCAGCTTGGCGCGGCCCAGTATGTCGCGCCAGGCGCTTTGCAGGTCGGGCAGACTCACGTCGGGGAAACGCGGCATCAGCGCTTGTTCCACAAACACCTGCGCACGCAGAAAGTCGCGTCCGTACTGCGGCACCTCGGCCAGGCGGTGGGCGGCGAGCTTCATCTGCTCGTATTCGAGCAGGCGGCGCACCAGCTCGGCCCGGGGATCTTCGGCCTCTTCGCCTTCGGCCACCTTTTTGGGCGGCAGCAGCATGCGCGATTTGATCTCGATCAGCATCGCCGCCATCAGCAGGTACTCGGCCGCCAGCTCCAGGTTGCTGGCCCGGATTTCATCGACATAGCTCAGGTACTGGCGCGTCACCGCCGCCATGGGAATGTCGAGGATGTTGAAGTTTTGCTTGCGGATCAGGTACAGCAGCAAGTCCAGCGGGCCTTCGAAGGCCTCCAGAAACACCTGCAGCGCGTCCGGCGGGATGTACAGGTCGCGCGGCATGGCGAACAGCGGCTCGCCATACAGGCGCGCCAGCGCTACTTGGTCGACCACGGCGGGCAGCAGCGCCTCCAGCCCGTCGGGGGCTTGATCGAGCGTGGTGACCTCGTTCGTCATGCCGGGCTGTTGCTGGCGTGTCAGAGGTGGTCGGACTCGGTCTGGTAGACGTAGGGACTCTGGGGCACCTGCGCTGCTTGGGCCTGGGCCTGGAAGTCGCGGTCGATCTGTTTGTCCCACAGCAGCGAACGGCCTTTGCGCTGCTCTTGTTCCAGTGTCGGTTTGGCCGACTTGAGCTGTTCGATGAAATGGGTGGCGTCGGACACGTAGTGCGGGCGGGCAAAAATGGACATGTGGGACGCGGCGGGCGCGGTGGTGGGGAAAAGCACGATTTTACCGGGCCTGCTGCCCAGCACGCTGCGGCGGCGCGCAAAAGCGCTCGGCCACCCAAGGTGGCAGAATCGCCGGTCCTGCGCGATGCGTCCAAAAGCGTCCGTCGCCCGTCTTCGGTGCACCCGCCCGGCCTTGTTTTTCGATTCCCCCATTGCTCCACCTCCCATGACCGATTCGCTTCCTGGCACGCTCGGCATCGACTTCGGCACCTCCAACTCGTCCGTTTCCTGGGCCGACGCCCACGGCCCGGCGCGCCTGATCCCGCTCGAAGGCGAAGCCACTTCCATGCCCACCGCCGTGTTCTTCAACGCCGAAGACCATTGCACCCACTTCGGGCGCGACGCCGTGGCCCAGTACTTGAGCGGTACCGAGGGGCGCCTGATGCGTTCGCTCAAGAGCCTGCTCGGCAGCCCGCTGCTGCTGGAAACCACCGAGGTGAACCACCAGCAGATCAGTTTCCAGGACATCGTCGCCATCTTTCTCCAAGCCTTGCGCGAGCGCGCCGAACAGGCGCTGGGCGTGGCGCCCACGCGCGTGGTCATGGGGCGGCCGGTGCATTTTGTCGACGACAACCCCGAGCGCGACGCGCTGGCCCAGCGCTCTTTGCAGCAAGCCGCCCATGCGGTGGGCTTTGAAGAGGTGCGGTTCCAGCTTGAACCCATTGCCGCCGCGCTGGACCACGAACGCCGCCTGACGCGTGAAAGCCTGGTCCTGGTGGCCGACATCGGCGGCGGCACCTCCGACTTCACCGTGGTGCGCCTGGGGCCGCAGCGCATGCACCGCGTGGACCGCAGCGACGATGTGCTGGCCACCGCCGGCGTGCACGTAGGTGGCACCGATTTCGACCAACGCCTCAGCCTGGCCCAGGTCATGCCCTTGCTGGGCTACCGCCACACCGGCCCACAAGGGCGCGAAGTGCCGCACCGCGTGTTCATGGACTTGTCGACCTGGCACCTCATCCAGTGGCTGTACCACCCCCGCGCCATGGCCCAGGCCCAGGCGCTGCGCGTCAACTACAGCGAGCCGCGCCTGCACCAGCGCTTGATGGAGGTGCTGCAACACCGGCTTGGTCACCGCATCGCCTTTGAAGTCGAGCAGGCCAAAATCCGCTGTTCACAAAGCGACGCGACCACCCAGGTGGATTTGTCCAGCCTGGAAGCCGGACTGGACGCGGCCATGGACCCGGCACACATGCAGGCGCAACTGGCGGCCTTGCTCGAACGCACCGTGGCCTGCGCACACGCCTGCGTGCAAAGCGCGGGCCTGGGGCAGCGCATGCCCGACGCCATCTACCTCACCGGTGGCTCATCGGCTCTGCGCCCGTTCCAGCAAGCTCTGCAAGCCGCGTTTGCGGGCGTGCCGATGGTGGAGGGCGACCTGTTCGGCGGCGTGGCCTCGGGTCTGGCGTATTCGCGCGGCTGAGGGCAGGGGTGGCCCAGCGCAGGTACACGCCTGGGCTTTCAAGCACTGGTATTTGGACTGCCACGCCATGCCCATGCCATGAGCGGTGCCACCAATAGAAACTGCAGCAGCGTAAAGCCGGTTTCGATGAGGAAATACGCCGACACCGAGCTCATCGGGTGTTTCGCCGCGACGGCGATGGTGGTGAAGGACCAAGACAGTGCCGCAAACACCAGGCCGGCGTGACATGCGCTCCGGATCCAGGTGTCGGGCGAGGTGCTGAACAAGCGCGGATACGCCCAGGCAAAGATCAGTCCCTGCACCAGCATGGAGCCAAAGCCGAATGGAATGATCGGATCAGGCCGGTAAATGTTCAGCTGCACATAGGTATCGTGGAAGGCCACGAGATGCCACACGAAGCCGGTGATGAAGGTCGGCACCAGATACGCCAGGACAGCCAGCAGAAAGGGTTTTTTCATGGCTCCAATTCCTATTCTTGGGTGAGGTTCGTTGACGCAGCTCCTCGAAGGGGTGGGTTTGCAACGCAGGGCGCCGAGCAGCCGGCGCGGATGGATGGCTTGGGTCTTGCGGTGGTCGAGGTCTGCCCTGTTGTTGCTTGCAATGCGCAAGTATGATATTCAATATGACTTGCTTTTTGCAAGTGAAATGTGGAGAAAATGCATGCAAAGGCGTCAAGCGCGGATACGCCGGTCGGGTTGCCCGATCGGAATTGCTCTGGACCTGGTGGGCGATCCCTGGACCTTGCTGGTCGTGCGGGATCTGATGTTCAAAGGTGGCAAGACCTTCCATGACTTTCTGAACGGTGGCGAAGGGATTGCCACGAACATCCTGACCGACAGGCTGGTGCGCTTGGAAGCAAGCGGCATCGTGGCCAAAGTACGCGACGCGCAAGATATGCGCCGGT
>NZ_JBFJMY010000367.1:0-4219 GCF_041633695.1 Hydrogenophaga sp. | reverse complement strand
GCCAGCGTGTGCGTGATCAGTCTTTGAACCAGTCGTCGCCCGCTTTTTTCTCCCACTGCGCGATCTGCTCTTCGGCCTCTTCTTTGGCGCAGCCGTAGCGCTCTTCGATCTTGCCGGCGAGTTGCTCGCGGCGTCCCGCCACGATGTCAAAGTCGTCGTCGGTCAGCTTGCCCCATTGTTCCTGGACCTTGCCTTTGACTTGTTTCCAATTGCCTTCGATGCGTTCCCAGTTCATATGCTTCCTTTCGATGGTTGGGAAAAAAGTGCGGGTGTTTTCAACCGCGCACAGCGATGCCGTTTTTGACGGACTTGACGCCTTTGACGCCACGGGCCAAGGTCTCGGCGCTCGACTTTTCGTCGGCGCTCTTGGCAAAGCCCGAGAGCTGGACCGTGCCATTCAGGGTTTCAACGCTGATGGCGGTGGCGTCGACCGATTTCGCCTCGGCAAACTTGGCTTTGACGGCGGTGGTGATGGCCGCGTCGTCGATGTAGGCGCCCACCGTCTGCTGGTCGCGCGCCACGGCGCAACCGGTCACGGCGGTCAGTGCGGTCAAAGAAGCGGCGGTTGCCAATGCGGCAATAAGGGTGCGTGTTTTCATGGAATTCTCCTGAAGGGTTTGCTGCGGCAACTGCGCGAAGTGCGAGGTCAACCGCTGAGTCCAATGTAGGGAAACCGAGGGTGGCACGGCGTCGGAAGACGGCGTTTGGCTTTGTAGGAGAAGGCCGTATCCGCACCCGCCCTGAACAGGGGAAAACCCCGCAAGCCCTGCGTGGCTTTGGGCAGCGGTCGACAAACCGCTGCCGCCGGGTGAATACTGCTTCACAGCAAAAGCCACACCCGCCCGACGCCACCCGCGCAAGCCACCGGAGAACCACCATGCCCGCCACACGCACCGAGTCCGACAGTTTCGGCCCCATCGAAGTCCCGCTCGAAGCGCTGTGGGGCGCGCAAACCGCGCGCAGCTTGCACTTTTTCGCCATCGGCGAACAGCACATGCCCGCGCCCATGGTCCAGGCCATGGCATGGGTCAAGTGGGCAGCAGCCCGGGTCAACACCGAACTCGGTCTGCTGCCCGCCGACCACGCCCGGGCCATTGCCGATGCGGCCGAGCAGGTGGCGATGGGCGCACACCCTGAGGCCTTTCCGCTCTCGGTCTGGCAGACCGGCTCGGGCACGCAGAGCCACATGAATGTCAACGAAGTGGTGGCCCATCTCGCCAACCAGGCGCTGCTGGCGCGGCAGAAAGATGCACCCCAGGTGAGCGCGCACGACCATGTGAACCTGGGCCAGTCGTCCAACGACGTATTCCCCACCGCCTTGCACCTGGCCGTGGCCTTGCAGGCGCGGCGAAGCCTGTGGCCAGCGCTACAAGGGCTGCGGGCAGCGCTGGACGACAAGGCCCAGGCGTGGACCGGCGTGGTCAAGATCGGGCGCACCCATTTGCAAGACGCCACGCCGGTGACGCTGGGCCAGGAATTCGGCGGCTACGTGGCCCAGCTGGATTTGTGCCTGCACAGCCTGCAACATGCGATGGGCCCGGTGCACGCCCTGGCCATTGGCGGCACCGCCGTGGGCACCGGCCTGAACACCCACCCGGACTTTGGCGCGCGGGTAGCGGCCACCTTGGCGCAACGCCTGGGCCTGCCTTTGGTGCAGGCCGACAACCTGTTCGCCGCCATGGCCGGCCACGAGGCCTTGGTGGGCTTTCACGCGGGCCTGAAGATGTTGGCCATCGCGCTGATCAAGATCGGCAACGACATCCGCCTGATGGGCAGCGGCCCACGCGCCGGTCTGGGCGAGTTGCAGTTGCCCGAGAACGAGCCCGGCAGCTCCATCATGCCGGGCAAGGTCAACCCCACGCAGATCGAAGCCTTGTGCATGGTGTGCGCGCAAGTCGTGGGCCACGACGCGGCCATCGGCTTTGCGGCCAGCCAAGGGCAGTTTGAACTCAATGTGTACAAACCCTTGATCGCCCTGAACGCGCTCGACAGCCTGCGCCTGCTCGGCGACGCCATGGACAGTTTTTCCCGGCACTGTGTGGCCGGCCTCGAGGTGCACACGGCGCGGGTGGACGAGTTGCTGAACCGCTCGCTGATGCTGGTGACGGCACTCACCCCACACATCGGTTACGCCGCAGCCGCAGCGATCGCCCGGCACGCGCAACACAGCGGCGGCACCTTGCGCGAGGCGGCGCTGGCGCTCGGCACGGTGAGCGCCGAACAGTTCGACCAATGGGTGCGGCCCGCAGCCATGCTGGGGCCTTTGGGCGCGAACACACCGCCCCCGAAGCAAGGCGCGGCGGGGTTGGAGGGTTTGAAATAGACGGAGGAAGATGCAACCTTCAGCTGGCCTGCAGCCGCTTCACCAGCGCATCGCCCACGAACTGCATGAAGGCGCGCACCCGCGCCGTCTTGCGCAAATCGGGGTGGGTGACCAGCCACACCGGCAGCGCCAGTTCGGGTATGGGATCGGACACCGCCACCAACTCCGGGTGTTTGTCTTCCATGAACGTGGGCAGCACACCCACGCCAATGCCGGTGCGCAACATGGCCGCCTTGGCGTTGAAAATATCCACCCGCACGCGCACGTCGGCCTGCGCCAGTTGCTGGCGCATCCAGCCGTCGTACACCCGAGCCGACGCACCGCGCTCAAAGGCCACCCAAGGCGCGTCGCGCGTGAGCACGGCCAGTGGTGTGGGCACCTGGGGCAGGCCGGGCGCGCCACGCAAAGCGTAGACGCGGCACTGCGTCATGCCCAGTTGCCGCCCCACCAGGTGTTCGGCCACATGGCCCGACAGGCGCAAGGCCACATCGGCTTCGCGGCGCATCTGGCTCTGCTCGGTGTCGTTGTGGCGGCTGGCCAGATCGACCAGAAAAGCGTTTTCCACCACCTCGACTTCGATGCCAGGAAAGGCGCGCGAAAAGTCGGCCAGGGGCTGGGGCAGCAAATGCTCCATCACCACAAAAGCGGTGGTCACGCGCAGCGGTCCGGTGAGCTCGCGGTCGCGCCCCAACACCTGGCGCTCGATCTCGTCCACCCGCGCCGCCATGTGACCGGCCTGCTCCAGCAACACCAGCCCCGCTTCGGTAGGCTGGTAGCCGCTGCGCTGGCGGTCGAACAAGCGTGCTCCCAGGTGCGCCTCCAGCGCGTCGAGGCGGCGCAACACCGTGGTGTGGTTCACGCCCAGCGAACGGGCGGCGCCCGCCAAGGAGCCGGCGGCACCGATGGCCACGGCGTGGCGCAAATCGTCCCAATCGAATGAGGGCATGCTGATCTTTGCTTTTTTGCAAACTAAAACTGCAATATGCCATATTGCGATCAAAGACGCACACATGCACAGTGTGAACTCTGCGTATTTACCCGAATGTCCGGGCGCCATCCGCGCAGACGATGGGAGTCGCCATGAATACCTTCACCACCCAACTCAGCACACGCAGGGGAAGCCGGCCCACCGCACGGCATGCATCTGCGGTCACGCGCAGCCCGTCGGCCCCCGTGCTTGCCCAGCAGCCCGGCTGGCTGGATCGGCTCGCCGCCTGGTCGGACCGCACGCCGACCCACCACCGCATGGGCAGCTACAACCGGTAAGACCTTGCGGCGTTTTCGCACCGCTTTTCACGTCCAGTGAAGCGGTGCTGCACATGCTCAGGGTTTGAACACCAGCGCTTCCAGCCCCAGGCTTTGTATGCGCTTGGCCGCCGCATCGGCGCCCGCGCGATCCGCAAACGGCCCCACCCGCACACGGCTGCGGGTGCCGTTCGCACCATCCACCTCTTGGATGTAGGCGGGCAGACCCGCCTCGATCAAACGCGCATGGGCTTGGCGCGCGTTGCTCTCTTCGGCAAACAAACCCACATTGATGGCATAGCCCTGGGCCGCAACGGGTTTGGCAGGCGCTTGTGATGTCGGTGCCGGTACCGATGCTGATGCGGAACGGGGCGGTGGTGTCGCCACCGGCGCGGGGTCCGCTGGCGGTTCGGGCAGCGCCACAGGCCATTCGGCGGGTTGCAGCGGCAAGCTCACAGCGTCCATGGCCGCGCCCTGCGCGGGTTCGGGATCGGCCACCGGCCCAACCTCCGGGAGCACCGGTGAGACCGGCAAGACCATGTTGCTGGGCGCGGGCAAGGCCGAGGCACTGGGTACGTCCACGGCGTTCGAAGTGGTGGGCGCGGGAGTGCGGTGTGGGGCTACCGACACAAAAATCAAAGCCGTCAGCAG
>NZ_JBFJMY010000366.1:0-4231 GCF_041633695.1 Hydrogenophaga sp. | reverse complement strand
CAGCGGCACCACACGGCCGGGTGCGGCCAGCCGCTTTTCTATCCACGCATAGGCCAGTGCCACCGCGCCGTTGAGCGCCAACATCCACACCGCCAACACACCGGCTTGCGCCAGCTCCAGTTCGTGCGCCACCAGGGTGTATATCTCCACGTCCACCGTGGCGTAGCGCTGGCCGCCCAGAATCAGGGCCAGGCCGAAGCCGGCAAAACAGTACAGAAACACCAGGCACAGGGCCGAAGCCAGCCAGGGTGCAATGGTCGGCCACTCCACGCGCCAGAAGGCGCGCCAGGGCGTGGCGCCCAGCGTGCGCGCGGCGGCGACCCGCTGCGCACCTACCTGCTCCAGCGCGTCCACCCCCGCGCGCACCACCAGACACAGGTTGAAAAACAGATTGCCGTACAGCAGCAGCCAAGGTGTTTCGGTCAGATCAACACCCCAACGCGCCAAGGGCTCACCAAGCCAGCCGCGCGGCCCCCAGAGCGCCAGCACACCGATGGCGGCCACCAGGGTGGGCACCACGAACGGCAGCATCAGCAGGCGCAGCACCAGGCTTCGACCCCGGAACTCCAACCGCGCCAGCACCCAGGCCACCGGCAAACCCAGTGCCAGGGCCAGCACACAGGTGATTGCGGCCTGCGCAAAAGACCACAGCACACGCCAGCGCAGGTAATCGTCTTGCCACACCGCCCACCAGCGCCAGCCCTCGGCCCCCCAACCTTCGGCCAGCAAGCGCAGCGCCGGCGCCACCAGCACGGTGGCCAGAAAAGCCAGCGGCAGCGCGGGCAGCAGCCAGCGGGCAGGCAGGCGTTTCACCCGCTGTTTACTTCAAGACCACCTGGATCCAGCGCTGTTGCCAGGCCTTGCTTTGCTGGCCCATTTGCGCGGCGTCCGGGTTGTCGAAAGCCCGGGGTTCGGTCGCGTGCTGCATGACCTCGGCACGCGCCACACCGGGCTCGACCGGGAACATCCACATGGTGGTCTGCAGTCCTTGCTGAACAGGGCCGGAGCGCAGGAACTCGATGAAACGGCCTGCTGCGGCCTGCGCCGCCGGGTTGCCGCCTTTGACCAAGGCCACGCCTTCGGTCTGGCGGAACACACCGCCCTTGAGGAACAGGTTGGCGGTGGGCGATTCGCTGATTTTTTCCTTGCTGTAAAACACTTCGGCCGCCGGGCTGCTGGCGTAGCTCACCACAATCGGGCGGGTGCCGCCGTTGCGCGTGAACTCGGTGTAGTAGGCCTCGGTCCAGCCCTTGACGACTTTCACGCCGTTGCTGCGCATGGCGGCCCACCAGTCGAAAGCGGCTTTTTCACCCAACCCCGCGATGGTGGCCAGCATGAAGGCCTGGCCCGGGCTGGAAGTGGCCGGGTTCTGCACCACCAGCAAGTCTTTGTAGGCGGGTTGGGCCAGATCGGCCAGCGTGGCCGGCAAGGCCAGACCCTTCTGCGCAAACCAGGCCTTGTCGATATTGAGGTTGACGTAACCAAAGTCCACCGGCACCACGCCCGAGGCCACCCCGGTCTTGCCCGCATTCGCGGCCATGGCGGCGGCGGCGGCGCGCTGGCTGGCCGGACCCGCATAGGCCTGGATCACGCCGGCCTTGGCCGCGCGCGGCAGCAAGGTGTTGTCGATGCCATAGACCACGTCGGCGATCGGGTTGGCGCGGGTGAGGATGAGCTTGTTCAGCATCTCGCCCGCGTCGCCGGCCTTGACGATCTCCAGCTTCACGCCCGCTTCTTTTTCAAACTGCGCCAGCAGCTCTTTGGGCAGATCGAACGAGCTGTGGGTGAGCACGCGCAGAGGCTGTGCCGTCTGCGCAAAAACCGCAGGCGTGGCCGCCAAAGCAGCGATGGCAGCCGAAACCAGAGCAGTCGAAAAATAACGCCGTTGCATGTGAATGCCTTTTCAAAAAAACGCTGCGGAGGCAGCGGCTGAAAAGACAGGCCACCGAACTGCGGGCCATCTGATCACGCTCCCTACGCTGGCACAACCCAGATCAGGTGAGAGGGGTATTTCTCAGCCGGTCCGCCTGCGAACCCAGCACCCCCGGTGAAGCCTGCCATTGTAGGCGGCCAGAACCGCCACGTGCTAAGGTGCGGCGTCCCCTGGACTCCGGTCTAGTTCGGTGCCTGGGGACACCATGAATGCGCCTCCTCGGCCCGCATGACTCTTCTTTTGGGAAGCGCTGTGCCCGTTCGATCAGAACACCTTCGCACAGCAAGCAACACCATGAGAACACCACACCATGCCCGGCTATCAGGTCAAACACGAGACCATCTCGATTGGTGGCTCGGCTTTCCACATCCGCTCCCTGCTCGACACCCAGCAATACGCCGACGCCCTGGGGGCGGCTGAACACATCGGCATGTCGGCCGCAAGCTGGCCCTTGTTCGGCCAGGTCTGGCCATCGGCGCGCGTGCTCGCGCTGGCCATGATGACGCACAACATTGTGGACAAGCGCATTCTGGAAATTGGCGCCGGCTTGGCGCTGGCCAGTCTGGTGCTGCACCGCCGTTCGGGGTGCATCACGGTGACCGACTGGCACCCGCTGACCGAAAGCTTTCTGCAGGAAAACCTGCGCCTGAACGGCCTGGCACCGCCGCCTTACCAGGCCGGGAACTGGGAAGAAGAAGACGCGAGCGATACCCAAGCCCTGGGCCTGTTCGATCTGATCATCGGCAGCGACGTGCTGTACGAGCGCCAACAACCGGCCCAACTGGCGCACTTTGTACACCGCCACGCCGCACCCGGCGCAGAAATCCTCATCGTCGATCCGGATCGCGGCAACCGCGCCGCCTTTTGCCGCGCAATGAACGCGCTGGGTTATGGCCTGCACACGCTGGTGGCCAACAAATCGCTGGAGACCGGAGAGGCCTACAAGGGTCGGTTTTTGAGCTTTGCGAGCACCCCCCTGCCCTCGTGAGTGCTACCGGCTCGGCCCTGGCCCGGTTCTGATCCGGTCAAAAAAACCCGTGCCAGAGGCAACGCAGCGCTTCTGGCACAGGTTCTGCGCAAACCTCGTTCAGCCTTGGTTGTCCCGGGTGGTGGCCAGCGCCGACTGCGGCAAGCCGAACAGCTTGTCGAAGGCCCAGGTGAAACACACGGTGTAGACCAGGAAAAACACCAGAATGCCCAGGTCGGCCACAAAGGCCTCCAGAAAGGAAATGTCCAGCCAGTAGGCCACCACCGGCACCAGGATCAGCGCCAGGCCGCCCTCAAAGCCGATGCCGTGTGCCACCCGGCGCCGCAGCGAGCGGCCTTTGGTGGTTTGCCGGGATTCCCAGCGCTCGAACACCACGTTGAACCCATAGTTCCAGGCCAGCGCAATGCCAGACATGACCGCCGACAGCGCCAAAGCAGAACCCGCTGGTTGTTCGAACAAGATGGAAATGCTCGGCGCCACCACGGCGATGGCGATCCCCTCGTACAGAATGGCTTGCAAGACACGGCGGGCGCGGGGAGACATGGGCAGAAAGTGTTCGGTGGGTGGGCGCCGTGCGGGTCGGGCAGAGAACCGCGATAGATGCCGGCCAAGAGCCGGTGCAGGGCGCAAAACGCCGGACCCGAGGCCCGGCTAAGGACCGCTATTGTGGAGCAGCTCGACCCGACCGCGCGCACACAAGCGCGCAAGCCCTGCCGGACACCGAGGCCATCGGCCCGGCTGCCGCCTCAGGGCGCCGAGCGGCCCAACACCGGCAACAACATCTGTGTGAGCTTCTGGTACTCGGCCCCACCCCGGTTTTGCACCGCCTGCACCTCTTCCACCAGCCGCGCCACCGAGTGCTGGTATTCGTCTTGTTTGATGTTCTCTATCTCCGCCCGGATGTGGCGCAGACTGTCCAGGGCTTTGCGCGCTTCGGGCGACAAGTCGGGCGATTGCTCGGCCACCGCGATCAACACCTCGGTCAGCTGTCCCAGCTGCTTGCCGTAACTGGCCACGGCAAAAGCCTTTTGCTCGATGCGGGCGTCACCCGCGCCGGGCTGGATCATCTGGGAAAACCAGTGGGTGGTGGGATCGATGTCTTGCGACACATTGCCGCTCCAGGGGAAATGCACCTGCGGTGCCCAGAAGATGAGCCATGGATACATGAGACCTCCTTTTGGGAATCACGACACGAAGAACAGGACGATGCCGTGGGTCGCGCTACGGCCTGCTCACACCGCCTCCCCCAAGCGCCCCACGCCCTCTTCAATCTTCTCCAAGCCCGCCGTGGCGAAACTCAGGCGCAGCGT
>NZ_JBFJMY010000365.1:0-4241 GCF_041633695.1 Hydrogenophaga sp. | reverse complement strand
GTATCTCGTCGCTTGCTTGTCCACGATCCTGCTTTCCTTGTGGCCACGCTACATCGCGCTTGAATGGGCTCTGATGGTATTGGGCGTGGCGTTCGGGGGCGCGATGATGTTCCGCCTGTCAAAAAACATCCAGCAGTTGCTGAACGAGGCGGTGGCCGACCGCATGGAGAGCGACGAGCTGGCCTCTCAACTGGACCAGGCCCTCGACGACCAACAATCGGTGTTCGAGACCCGTGCCCGGTTCCTGGCCGCCGCCAGCCACGATCTCAAACAACCGGTACAGGCGCTGACCTTGCTGGTGAGTGTGTTGCGACGTTCCGAGAGCGAAGAAAGACGACGTCAAGTGGTGGAGGAGATCGCGCAGGCGACATCGTCCATTGAAAGCATGTTTTCTGGTCTGCTGGACATGGCCAGCATCGATGCCGGCAGCATGATCGCCCATATTTGCCCGGTGGAAATGGCGCCGCTGTTCCGCTCGGTGTTGGCAGGCTATCCGCAGCGCTGCTCACAAAAGGGCTTGCGGTTCTCGCTCCGCGTCCAAGATCCTCCAGCGGTACTCGCCGACACCTTGCTGCTGCAACGGGTACTGAACAATTTGCTCGACAACGCATGCAAATACTGTGTGTCAGGCAGCGTTTCGCTGGAAGCGGTGGTGCGCGACCACCATTTGCTGATAACCATATCGGACAGCGGTATCGGTCTGGATGCAGGCGAGCTGGCCCATCTGTACCAGGCCTTTGTTCGAGGATCTTCTGCAAAAGCGCTTGGCATCCCTGGCCTGGGTCTAGGCCTGGCGACGGCCCGCTACATGACCGAACTCATGGGCGCACGCCTGGAAATTTTGTCCAAAAAGGACCAAGGCACAACAGCCCGTTTGTGGTTGCCGCTGGCCCAGGAAGCTGCGGCAAAAATGCAGCAAGAAGCCCACCGACCGGCGCTCGCGGGCACCCACATCATGGTCCTGGAAGACGATCCCTCGGCGCGCACCGCCATGACCTATTGGCTGCAAGACGCCGGCGCTACCGTCACCGCCGCCTCCAACGGGCCCGACCTCTGGCGGCAACTCGAACCAGGTTCGGTCCCGAGCCTGGTGTTGGCGGATTTCAATCTCGGACCAGGCCACGACAACGGCGTGGCGGTGGTGCACCAACTGCGCCAGCGGTTTCCGGGTATGCACGTACTCATCGTGACGGGAGAGTCCGACGCCGGGCCCACGCCACAGGATTTCAAAGTGCTGAAAAAGCCGGTTTCAGCACAAACGCTGACCGCTGCGTTGAACCAGGTGTTGAACCCGAAGGAGGGCCCATGAACACGAGGACGTCCCCCCCCGAGAGCAATCAAGAACCACATCGCCCGGAACAGCCCTTGTCGATGGCGTGGCGCGAATGGCTGCGGCAACAATCCCCGCCCCCTACCGAGCGTGACCTAAGACTCATCAACAAAAAAGCAAAAGAACGTGAGGAAGCTGCCAGGGACAGTGCCCAGGCGCTGAGCGGTGCATTCGACGCCATCGTCGTCGGCTCGGGCTATGGCGGCAGCGTCGCGGCACTGCGCCTGGCACAAAAGGGATACCGGGTACTGGTGCTGGAACGCGGCAGCGAGTATCTGCCAGGCGATTTCCCCAACGACTTTGCCCGCATGCCCAAATACGTTCGCGCCAATGTGCCTGGCCGGGGCTTGCCCATGGGCCGCGCCTCTGGTCTGTTTGAATTGACCCTAGGGCAAGGTATCGCCGCCATCACCGGCAACGGCCTGGGCGGCGGTAGCCTGATCAACGCAGGGGTGGTGATCGAACCCGACGCCGACGTGTTCACGCAAGAGGCCTGGCCGGCCGCGATCCGCCACGGCATGGGACCCAAGACGGGCGAGAGCGACCTGAAGGCCGCATTTCATCGCGCTCGCGAAACATTGGGCGTGCGGCGCTATGTTCCGCCCGCCGGCATGCCTGCGCTGGACCCCAGCCTGGGCCGGGCCTTTTTCAGTGACGGTCCGAACGACAAACGCCTTCCACTCAAAGCCGAAGCCTTGTTGAACAGCGCTCAAGCGCTGCAGCAACGCCGGGGCAGCGACAAACCTTTGTGGACGCCTGCCGATCTCACCATCAACTCCGAACAATGCCGCCAATGTGGCGATTGCGCTTCGGGCTGCAACGTCCCTGGTGCGAAAAGCGATTTGCGTTCGACCTATCTGCAACAAGCAGTGGCCACGGGACGGGTACAAGCGGAGGCCGGTGGACGGGTGCAAATCCTGACCCAGGCCGAGGTCTACCGGTTCGAGCAGGAGCGCGAGTCGAGCGGCCAGAACAGCCAGGCTTCACCCAGTGCACCCACAGGACGCTGGAAGGTGTGGGTCTTTGCCACCGACAGCCAGCATGAAAAAATGTCCCGGCGGGAAGCGGGGCACGAGCGCGACATCCAGATCGATCCCGCCTCTACCCTGCGCATCTTGTGCACCCAGACCCTGGTCATCAGCGCAGGTACCCTAGGCTCCACCCAACTGCTGCAGCGATCGCAAGCCTATGCAGGCGAACACCTCGCGTTTTCCCCTGCGCTGGGCACGCGCCTGTCGGGCAATGGCGACAGCATCTCGGCTTTGGCCGGGCAAGTGCAGCGCGTCAATGCCGTGGGCCATGGCTCCGACGAGGGCATGCAGAACCTGAGCAAAGACAGGGCGTCCGACCATGCACACATCGTCGGCCCCACGATCACGGGCATGCTCGACCTGCGCCACGCGGACCAACCGCTGGATCAACGCCTGCTGCTGCAAGACGCCGCCATTCCCGGTGCCTTGTCGCGGATTTTTGAAGAATTGGTCGCCACCACCCAGACCCTGGCGCAAACCGAGCGCTGGGCTTTTCAGACGCCCCCACCGCTGGGCCATCTGCGCGAGCCTAGCGACCCATTGGCCGCCAGCACCGCCCTGGGTCAACACACGCAGGTTTGGTTGGCGATGGGGCACGACCACTCGCCCGGGCGCATGGTCTGGATGCCCAGCACCGATGGAAGCGCCATGGTGATGCCCGAGCCACAAGAGCTGGAAACCTACAAGCAGCAACAGCGGCTCTTCGAGCGACTGCAAGGGCAAGGCATACACCTGCACAACCCGCTGTGGAAGGCCTTGCCGGACTCGGCCAGCACCTTGATGTCCGGCGCGAAAACGCACCAAATGGTCACCACCGTACACCCCTTGGGCGGCTGCCCCATGGGGGACGATCCGCTCACCAGTGTGGTCAACCACCTGGGCCAGGTATGGGTACACGAGCCCGGCTTTCCTGGCCGAACGCCGCCTGAAAGCCCGGTGGTTGTGGCGCCCAACGCACCCTCCGTGTATGGCGGTCTGTATGTGCTAGACGGCTCTATAGTCCCCACCTCGCTGGGCTGCAACCCTTTGTTGACCATCACCGCGCTGGCCGAGCGCGCGATGGTGTTTGCGCCGCCGCTCCCATGCCCTTGGCCTCCCATGGTCCTGGTACCCCTGCATGCGGACTGCCGACCCTCCGTGCGCTACGTGCACAAGAAGGTCGCCCTCGACGCCACGCTGCACGAGACCTTGCGCGCCCAAAGCCAGGAGTTTTCCGGACGCTGGTCGATCCCAACCGACCAGGGCAAGCCCGAACTGTTGTTCACCGCCAGCCTCGCAACCGAGGACCTGGAAAAGACCCTGGCACAAAAGGACCACCGCTTTCAGATCAGCACGGCGCGCCTGGAACTGGGTCGACGCGGCACCGACAACACCGTGGTTCAACAGGCTGCTTACGAACTGGATGCAGAGGGTGGTCCGGCCGAATTCCATTTTTTGCCCGCCACCGATGGGGGCAGCAGCGGCTACCTGCCTTTGTGGCGCGCCGTGGGCAGCACCCTGCTCTGCCTGACCGTTTTCGTGGGCGGGCTGCTTGTGGCCTGGGAGTGGGCCACTCAATGCGAATGGATCATTGCTTTGAAGTGGCTGGGTGCTGCCGCGCTGGGCACCTTGTTTTGGGTGGTCTTGCTGGCGTTCCCGCGCACCGTGCTGACCTGGTTTTTGCTTCGCGGCTGGTTCGACTTGCCGCGCCAGGAAAATCCGGGCAACCGACTGTGGAAAGCCTTTCAGCAAATGGTGCACTCACTGGAAAAGCGGGTGATGCACTACCGGGTTCCTCTGCACCGGAACACTACCGGCCCCAACGCCGAGGCCTCCCCGGCATTCCCCGACCGCATCGTGCTGGAAGCCAGCAAGGTGGTGATGTATCGAGCCTCTTTGGT
>NZ_JBFJMY010000364.1:0-4245 GCF_041633695.1 Hydrogenophaga sp. | reverse complement strand
GGAAGTCCGGTGGGTTCAGGCGTGGCGTTCTGGGAATTCTTCGCGGCCCTCAACCTGGACGCAGGGGCCACCGGGATCATCTTCAACCCGAGCCCGGCCAACCCGTCCAGCTTCAATGCCCTGAACTTTGCACTGACGACCGACATTGACGCATTGGCTGCCGCCATGAATGCCACCTCGGCCACCTACACCGAATCCGCCATGGGCTTCATGACGCCGCCCAAGCCCACACAAATGACGGGCCTGCGCAACCGCGGTGGAAAAATCATGGTCTACCACGGTGTGAGCGACCCGATCTTCTCGGTCAACGATTCGGAGACTTGGTTCAAAGGCGTGCAAACTGGCACCGGCGACAACTTCGCCCGCTTCTACCAGGTGCCGGGCATGGGTCACTGCTCGGGCGGCCCGGCCACCGACCAGTTCGACATGTTGACCCCCTTGGTCAACTGGGTCGAAAAAGGCCAGGCACCCAGCGACATTGTTGCCACGGCGCGCGGCGCCGGCAATGCCGGTGGCGTGAACAGCGATTTGCCGTCCGCTTGGGCGCCTGATCGCACCCGCCCCCTGTGCGCCTACCCCAAGGTGGCACGCTACAAAGGCAGCGGCAGCCTGGAAGTGGCCAGCAGTTTCGTCTGCCAATAAACCCGGCCCAGCTTGGGTCCAAAAGCGCGCCCTGCGGGGCGCGCTTTTTTGTTGCCTCTTCGACGATCCACGCGGCGCCAACGCGCCCACCGGACTCAGATGCCGTGCTGGGGCTGTAACAAAGGCACGCGGTTGATCGCCATGGTGGCGGCGGCGGTTCGGGTTTCCACCCCCATCTTGGCGTGGATGCGCTCCAGGTGTTTTTTCACCGTGCCGGGGCTGGCCCCCAGGATGTCGGCGATGTCGCGGTTGATCTTGCCCTTGACCACCCAGTACAGCACCTCGGCTTCGCGCGCGGTCAAGCCAAACGCTTGGGCCAGACCATCGAGCACGCTGGCGTCCGACGTCTCCTGCATCACGATCAGCCAATCGCCCTCCGAGCCACTGTCGCTTCCGGTTTCGTTGTCGCCACCGTCCTGGTCGCCCACCTGCTGGTGCAGGCGAAACGTCAGGCGCCGTGGGCCGCTTTCCAGCGTCAGGCGTGGCGGCTCGCGCAGCGCCTGGGCTTCGCCCAGGTGGCGGCGCAACCACTGCACCACGGGCGGCGGCGTGACCGGGGCCAAGGTGCCGCAATAGCGCAACAACAGATCGCGCGCGAGCGGGGTCTGCCACATCAGGCGGCCGTCGCTGGCGCGCACGGTGATGGTCGCGTAACCAAAGGCGTCGAGCGCGTTGCGCGCCTGGCTGCGCTCTACCGCGCCCTGCTTCACCTGCCGCGCCTGCGCCAGGTGCACGCCCATGCGGGCCAGCACTTCGCGCGGTTTGATGGGCTTGGTGACGTAGTCCACCCCACCGGCCGCCAACGCCGCCTCCAGGTGTTCGGTCTCGGTCAGGCCGGTCATGAAGATGATGGGAATGTGCGCGGTGCCCGCATCGGCTTTGAGGCGGCGCGCCACCTCAAAGCCGTCCAGGCCGGGCATGATGGCGTCGAGCAACACCACATCGGGCTGGGCCTGGGCGGCGCGGCGCAAGGCGCTCTCGCCGTCCAGCGCCACCAGCACGGTGTAACCGGCCTCGTCCAGGGCGTCGTGCAGCAAGGCCACGTTGTCGGGCACGTCGTCCACGATGAGCACGACCAGGGCGTCTTCGCGCGGCAATGGCATGGAGGCTGCAGCCTGAGTTGGGGCGTGGCGCTCGTTCATGGTGTGGTCCGAACAGACACGGTGGTCGCGCCCTGTTGCTGCAAGCGCTCTTCAATGGCTTCAAAACGGAATTCGCGCGCCAGCGTTTGCAAGCCCTGGGCAAAGTCGGCCTGCTCGGGGCGCTGGCGCACCCAGTCGTCCAGCCACTGCACGATGCCTTTGTAATAGCCCAGACGCACCAGTTCCAGCAGCGGCGCCATTTCGGTCGCGTGCAGCACAGTGCCCGGCGCCGCGCTGCTGCCCATGGTGCGGGCCGGTGGCGCGGCGGTTTCGGGTGCGGCAGCGTGGGTCCAGTTCAATTTCAAGCGCTGGCCCAGCCAGGCGATCAGGTCTTCGCGCCGCACCGGTTTCACAAAAAAGTCCTGCGGCTGGTGGTCCAGGTCGTTGTCCAGCCCACGGTCGAAGGCGTTGGCCGACACAATGGCCAATGGCACCCCGCCCCAGCCGCGTGCCCGCAGGCGGCGCATGGTTTCCCAGCCGTCGATGCCCGGCATGGCCAGGTCCATGAAGATGGCATGCGGTCCGCCTTCGGCCGCCGGGTTCAGGCCGTCGAGCAGGCCCAAGGCGTCGTGGCCGCTGGTGGCCAGCAACACCTCAAAACCCAGCGGTTGCAACCAGCGCACCAGCAGTTCGCGGTCGGACTCTTCGTTGTCCACCACCAGCACACGTTGGCGCGGGCCCGCGTAACCGGCATAGACCGGCGTGCTGGCCGCCCGACGCAGCGGCGCGCCGTGGACCTCGGGCAGGAACAGGCGCACGGTGAACACCGTGCCGGCCCCCGGCGTGCTGCGCACCGTCATTTCGCCGCCCATCAGATCGGCCAGCATCTTGGCGATGGTCAGGCCCAGGCCGGTGCCGCC
Source organism: Hydrogenophaga sp. (assembly GCF_041633695.1). Classification (GTDB taxonomy): domain Bacteria; phylum Pseudomonadota; class Gammaproteobacteria; order Burkholderiales; family Burkholderiaceae_C; genus Hydrogenophaga. Next base: position 1,601 of record NZ_JBFJMY010000364.1, on the reverse strand, counting down.
CGCTGCGCCGGCCTGGGCGGTGGCGGGTGCGCTCTCGGTTTGACCCTGGCTGCCGCGCGCAAAGGGTTCGAACACACGCTCCAGGTCTTGCAGGCCCATGCCGGGACCGGTGTCGTGCACCTCGAATTGCGCCATCTCGCGCGCGTGGGTCACCCGCAGCCGCACCTCGCCCGCGCGGGTGAACTTCACCGCGTTGCCGAGCAGGTTGATGAGTATCTGGCGCAGGCGTTTTTCGTCGGCGCGCACCGTGTCGGGCAGGCGGCTGGCGGACTCGAACACAAAGCGCAGGCCCTTGGCCGCTGCCTGCAGTTCGAACATGCTGGCCACTTCCTGCATCACGTCGGCAAAGGCCATGGGCCGCACATCCAGCGCCAGCTTGCCCGATTCGATGCGCGCAATGTCCAGCGTGCCTTCGATCAAGGACAACAGGTGTTCACCTCCCCGGTGGATGACGCGAATCGCCTGCGCGCGGTGCGGCGCCATGCCGGTGTCTTCCTGCAGCAGTTGTGCGTAACCCAGGATGCTGTTGAGCGGCGTGCGCAGCTCGTGGCTGATGGTGCTGATGTAGCGCGTCTTGGCCTGGTTGGCCTGCTCGGCGGCGTGCCGGGCCTGCTGCAGCTGTTCGTCGGTCTTGCGGTGCGAGTCGATCTCGTGCATCAGCAAACGGGTTTGCCGGTTCGACTCTTCCTGCGCCACTTCGCGGGTCTTGTGGGCCAGCACCAGCCACCAGGCCACGGTGCCCGCGATCAGCAAGAGCACCGCGTACACGCGCAAAAAGCCGGAACGCAGCGCCGCGTCCAGCAAGCTGGCGTCGGCCACGGCTTGCAGGCCTTGGTCCAGCCCCTGCACCTGCTGGCGGTAGAGCAGCCCCAGCACGGCGGCCAGCACCGGCGCCACCACCAGCATGAGCAGCAGGTAGTGCGCCAGCCCCGCCTCCAGATAACGCCACATGCGCTGCGGCATCACGGTGCGCAAGGCGCTCTGCCATTGCTCCGACAGCCGCGCGTGCGGTTTGCACAGGTCGCCGCAACGGGCGTCCAAGGTGCAGCAAAGCGAACAGATCGCACCCTGGTAGGCCGGGCAATGCGCCATGTCGGGGCCTTCGTACGCGCGCTCGCAGATGACGCAGCGCAAGAGCACACCCCCCGCGCCGCCTGCGGCGTCACCCCCCTGAAGGGGGGCAACACCTGCGGCCGGGCGAAGCCCGTTCCGCGGTGTTTCTGGATGGGCTGCCCCGCTCACGGCACAGCCCTCGTATGACGGTGCGGCGCCTCCCTCCGCTCGTCGTGCAAGGTAGTACCGCCCCTGGGTCGCCCACGCGATCAAGGGCGAGGTGAGCAGCGCCGTGACCAGCGCGATGACGGCGGAAAACGCCTGCGCCATGGCCCCCATCAAACCCATGTGGGCCGTGATCGACAAGACCGAGGCCAGGCCCATGGCGCCCACGCCCACCGGGTTGATGTCGTACAAATACGCGCGCTTGAACTCGATGCCTTTGGGCGACCAGCCCATGGGCTTGTTGATCACCAGATCGGCCACCACCGCCATGATCCAGGCGATGGCGATGTTGGAATACAGGCCCAGCACCTCGCCCAGCGCCT
>NZ_JBFJMY010000363.1:0-4256 GCF_041633695.1 Hydrogenophaga sp. | reverse complement strand
TGAACCGGCGCCGGTTCAGGCCGCGCGGCTGAGCCAGACCAGCACCAGCCCCAAGGCGGCGGGCAGGGCTTGCACGTAAAGAATCTTGCGACTGGCCGTGGCCGCGCCGTACAGGCCGGCGATCAACACACAGGTCAAAAAGAACAGCTTCACGCCGAAACCTTCAGCGCCCAGCAGCAAGCCCCACAACAAGCCGGCGGCGAGAAAGCCGTTGTACAAGCCCTGGTTGGCCGCCAGCACCTTGGTGGCCGCCGCAGACGCAGGCGTCTGGCCGAAAGCACGCAAGCCAGCGGGCTTGTCCCACAAAAACATTTCGAGCACCAGAAAATACAGGTGCAGAAGCGCAACCAGTGCGACCACAGTATGGGCGATCCAGATCATGCGGGGCCTTTCAAAAACACCAGCGGTCGGGGCGGCTGGCGCGCCTGCAGCTTACGCGGCCCGTTCCGTTTTGGGGGCTTTTTCGATCTTGCCCAGCAAGGCGCGGGCTTCTTTCTCGTGCGTTTTCACCTCGTCCAGATTGGCCACCAAATCGGCCATCTGCTCCTCCAGCTGGCGCCGGTGTTCGGCCAGCACGGTGAGGAACTTGCGCAGCTGCGGCCCGGTATCGCGCGGGCTGTCGTAGGTGTCGATGATGTCGCGCGCTTCGGTCAGCGACAAACCGAGCCGCTTGGCGCGCAGTGTGAGCTTGAGCCGCGTGCGGTCGCGTGCGCTGTAGATGCGGTTGCGCCCGCCCGGGCCTTCGCGCAAAGGCTGTAAAAGCCCCATGTCTTCGTAGAAGCGGATCGCACGCGTGGTCAGATCGAACTCGCGCGCCAAATCGCTGATGGTGTAGGTCGGGTTGCTCGCCATGGTGTCGGATAGCAGACAGCACACTGGCGCGCCGCTGCGTAGAATGCCCTCAAACTTGACGTTTACGTTAACGTCAGTTCGTGCGATCTTAGTTCAATTTCGGCGCTCGCCGCCAGCGCACCCACCAGCCACCGGGTGCCCTCTCTTCACGGAAATACCCCCAGCATGACCGAACCCAGCAAAGAAGAACTCGAGGCCCGGTTGCATTACCCGCTGGGCGATGCCCTGCCCGAGCAAGGCCACACCATCACCGTGGCGCCCGGCGTGAAGTGGATTCGCATGGCCCTGCCCTTTGCGCTGGACCACATCAACCTCTGGTTGTTGCGCGACCAGATCGATGGGCCCGATGGTCCGGTACAGGGCTGGACGGTGGTGGACTGCTGCATCGCCCGCGACGAATCGCGTGCGCAATGGGAGGCCATTTTTGCCCAGGAACTCGAAGGCCTGCCGATCATCCGCGTGCTGGTCACCCACATGCACCCCGACCACATCGGCCTGGCCGGCTGGTTGTGCGAGCGCTGGAACGTACGGCTGTGGATCAGCGCCACCGATTACAACTCGGCCCGCATCGGCTCACAAAGCACGACCGGGTTTGGCGGCGCCAGCGCGGCGCGCTTTTTCGCCTCGCACGGCATGGTCGACCCCGACAGCCTGGAAAAAATCCGCGCCCGCTCCAGCTACTACCCGAGCATGGTGCCCTCGGTGCCGGCGCAGTTCCACCGCATCATGGACGGCATGGAGGTGGTGATTGGCGGGCACGCCTGGCGCTGCATCAGCGGCTATGGGCACGCACCCGAGCACATCGCCTTGCACAGCGCCGAGCTGGGGGTGCTGATCAGCGGCGACATGGTGTTGCCGCGCATCTCCACCAACGTCAGCGTCTACGACATCGAACCCGAGAGCAATGCGCTGCGGCAGTTCCTCGACTCCCTGGAGCGATACCTGCCGCTGCCCGAAGCGACCCTGGTGCTGCCCTCGCACGGCAAGCCCTTCAGCGGCCTGCACGAACGCATCCAGCAGCTGAAAAACCACCACCGCGACCGCTTGGATGAGGTGGCGCTCGCCTGCCAAGAAAAGCCGTGCAGCGCGGCCGACATCTTGCCGGTGATGTTCAAGCGCCCGCTCGATCTGCACCAGACCACCTTCGCCATGGGCGAAGCCTTGGCCCACCTGCACTTGCTTTGGTATGCCGGACAGCTCCGGCGCGAGACCGGACCCGACGGCATCTACCGCTTCGCGCCAACGCAGAGCTGAGCAGCGCCAGGCCCCGGCTAGCCTCGGGAGTCGTTCAAACCCAGTGGCGCCAGACTGCATGCGGGCGACGACAACATGGTTTTGTAGTGTTCGGCCGCGCCCGCCTGCTGCTCCGCGGGTACGCCGCGTGCCCACTCGCAAACAGCAGAAGAGACTTTCAGCTTCAAACGGCCGCTGGTGGATTCGTGCAGCAAAGTTCTGGCAGCGCCCTCGTGCCCGCTCCGGCTGGCCTGCAGCAAGAAGCTCTGGGCCTTGCCCAGATTCGGCGCAAATTCCGCCTCCCCCAGATAGGACCAGCCCAGCAGATACTGCACTTGCATGCGCCCCCAGCGCACGCCCTCGTCGTTGATCTTGCCCGAGCGGTACAGGATTTTCGGGGGTTCGCCCGAACCACTGGCGAACGCCTCCAGTTCGCTGACCGTGCCGTCGAACCAGCGCTTTTCGAGCTCCCACGCTGCCGCGCGGCCCGCCATCGGCACCTCTTGTTCGATCCACATGTGGTTGAAGTGCTGGGCCACCTCCAGCGGCGACATCGAAAGCGTCAACTGCGGTGCGTACAAGGCCTTCAAGAAAAACCGGTCGAGCGCGGTCAGTTGCAGCTGGTTGCCTTTGAAATAGCTCAGCACCGTGTCGCCACTCGGGTGCCCGGGCAAGCCCATGGCGTGCATCATCTCGTGCAGCACGCAGGTGTAGGCCCAGCGCGAGCTCAAAACCAGGTCTACTTTTTCGAGCCCTGCGGCTTCCATGTGGGGTTTGGCCCAGCACGCATATTGCCGGGCTTCCTCGTCGGTGAACTCCCGCACCTCGAAGAGCAGTTGGGCGCGCGCGTCACCCGCAGGCACTTCAACCCCCGTCCATCCCATCACATCCAGCACGGTCTTCAAGGCATCAACCGCCCAACGCCTGTTGGTGTTGTCCGATGAGGCGCTGAAGCTGTAGTGCAGTTGCTTCTCTGGCGTCAACGGCCAACGCGTGAGGCCGCGCAAATAGCCACTTTGCTGCCATTGCAACTGCCAGAACGTATCGAAATGGTCGGTGAGTTCGTCGGCACGGGCCACGGGGCCCGCCAGACACACACCGATCAGAACACCCCAAATCCAGCGCTGCGCGCCATGCATCCATGCCATGCCATTCCTCCCCGGTTCCCGAAGTTTGCTTTTTTATCGATCCCGCTATTCACCCGCCGACACAGCGCCCTCTTTCAACAGCAACTGGCGCTGCCGGTAGTCGGGCAGGATGGACGCCACCGTGCTCCAGAACTGCGGGCTGTGGTCCATGTGGCGCAGGTGGCTGAGCTCGTGCACCACCACGTAGTCCACCATCTCCAGCTTCAGGTGGATCAGGCGCCAGTTCAGGCGGATCGTGCCGTCGGCGCTGGCGCTGCCCCAGCGCGTGCCCGCGCTGGAGAGCCGCAGCTGGCTGTAGCGCACACCGAGCTGGGGCGCGAAGTGGTCCAGCCGCTCGGCGAACAAGGTCTTGGCCTGGCGCATGAGCCAGGCCTTGGCCGCGTCGCGTATCTGGGTTTCGGTGGCCTTGTGCGGCAGACCCAGGCACAGGCTGGGCAGCGCCCCCGGCACGGCGGCATCGCCCGGCACCAGCACGGCGCCGACTTGCTGAAACGTGTGCGTGGGGTCCAGCACCAGGCGGATGCGCTGACCCAGGTAGTCCAATTCGGCGCCATCGGCCCAGACGGTGCGCGCCTGCTCCAGCCGATCGGCGCGTTCGCGCGAACGCTGCAGCTTTTCGATCACCCAGGCCTGCTTGTCGCGCAACAAGGCCTCGACCTCGCCCACCGGTGTCCAGCGTGGTGCACTCACCGTCAAGCCATCGGTGCTGACCGACAGGCCGATGGTGCGGCGCTTGCCACGCTTGAATTCGTAGGCCACGTCGCAGCCGCCCAGGTGCAGCAAACGGTTGGCACGCGGGTGGTGCCAGGCAGCGGGTTGGAACACTTGAGACAGCGGCAATGCCGGTGGCGCGTCGGGCTCGGGCATCCGAGCGGTGGGCGCAGGCGCAGGCGATTTTTCGGGCACCACCGGATCCGGTCCGCCCAAAAAATCAAACGCCATTTGCAACAACTGCTTCATGCCTAGAAAGAACAGGATGGGGAGACTTCGAACCAACCAAAGACAAGCCAAGCCAACGAGAGG
>NZ_JBFJMY010000362.1:0-4262 GCF_041633695.1 Hydrogenophaga sp. | reverse complement strand
GCGGTGGTCGGCATCGTGGCCACGGTCGTGGTGCTCATCATCGTGGCCCGGCACATCGACCTGTCTGTGGGCTCCGTGATGGGCTTTGTCGGTGTGCTGATTGCCACGCTCATGTACACGGCGGGCTGGCATTGGATCGAGGCTTCTCTGGCTGGATTGGTGGTGGCCATCGCGGTCTCGACCTACCAGGGGGCCTTGACGTCGATGCTCGGTGTGCCCTCTTTTGTCGTGACGCTGGGCGGCCTGATGTCGTTCCGTGGTGCGGCGTTTCTGGTGGCCGATGGCAAGACCCAACCGGTCAACGACGCATTTTTTCAGCGTCTGGGTGGGGGTTTTGATGGTTCCATTGGTACTTCGGCGAGCTGGGCGCTGGCAGGGCTGATCGTTCTGATCCTGGGGTTGCAAACCTGGTTGCGCCGCAAAGCCCGTGCGGCCTACGAAGTGCCGAACAACCCGCTGTGGCTGGATGCCCTGATCTTGCTGGTGCCGGTGGCCATCGTGCTGGCCTTCGTCGCGGCGATGAACGCTTACCAAATTCCCAACAAGGACGCGCCGCAGGGCGTGCCGATCCCGGTGCTGATCTGGGGCGCCGTGGCGATATCGCTGTCTTTCCTGGTGCATCGCACCCGATTTGGCCGCTACGTGTTTGCCATGGGGGGCAACCCCGAGGCTGCGGCCCTGGTGGGCATACCGGTGCGAAAGGTGACCCTGATGCTGTTTGCGCTGATGGGTGTGTTGATCACGGTGGCGGCCATGGTGTCGATCGCGCGATTGAATGCCGGTACCAACTCCCTGGGCACCAGCATGGAGTTGTATGTGATCGCCGCCGCCGTGATTGGCGGAACGGCATTGGCCGGTGGCAGCGGCTCCATTCTGGGTTCCGTTCTCGGTGCCCTGATCATGCAGAGCATCGACAGCGGCATGTTGCTGCTGGATGTCTCGATCGGCGTGCGCTACGTGATCATCGGCCAGGTGCTGATCGTTGCGGTGGTGTTCGATGTGTTGTACCGCCGCCTGACTGGAGACACGGTATGAGCCGAACATTGGGTTCCAGCGGACCGCTGGTTGAAATGCGCCAGATCGGCAAGGCCTTTGGCGGTGTGCAGGCGGTGGACGATGTCAGCGTCAATCTGTATCCGGGCGAAGTGGTGGCCCTGCTGGGGCACAACGGTGCAGGCAAATCGACGCTGATGAAGATGTTGGCCGGCGCCTATCCCATCGATACCGGCGAGGTGCTGATCCAAGGCGAGAAAGCGCACATCCGTACGCCGGTGGATGCGCAGCGTATGGGGATTGAGTCGATCTACCAGACCCTGGCGTTGGCCGACAACCTGGATTCCGTCGCCAACCTGTTTCTGGGCCGGGAGTTGTTGACGCGCTGGCGCACGCTGGACGACCACCGCATGGACGCCGATGCCCGGAAGGTCTTCCACCGGCTGAACAAGAACTTCAAGAACGTGCGCATTCCGGTGCGGCGTCTTTCGGGTGGACAGCGGCAGGTGGTGGCGATTTCGCGGGCCATCTATTTCAACGCCCGCATCCTGATCATGGACGAGCCTACTGCGGCATTGGGTCCGGAGGAAACCGCGATGGTGGGCAATCTGGTGCGTCAGCTCAAGGCCGAAGGCGTCGGCATTTTCCTGATTACCCACGACATGCCCGACGTGTTTGGCCTGAGCGACCGTCTGGCGGTGATGAAAAACGGCAAGTTGGTGGGCACCTACAAGACCACCGATGTGACTGAGGACGAGGTGCTCGGCATGATCATTGCCGGCAAGCGTCCCGACGGCAAGCCGCAGACCCACGCCCTTTGAGCATCTTGTCCGCTGCCATCAAAACCATGAAAACCATGAAAACCACGGGCGACCAACAACTCGTCAAACGCATCAATCGAAGCGTATTGCTTCGCTTGTTGCGCAGGCAAGGGGGCCAGTCGCGAGCGCAACTCGCGTCGGCCAGCGGTTTGACGAAATCCACCGTCAGTCTTCTGGTGCGGGAGTTGCTTGAGGAAGGCTGGCTGACGGAGAGCGGCACGTCCGCCGCGCTGGGCCTGGGGCGACCTTCGACGCCGCTCTGCATCGACGACCGCAACCGCGCGATGGTCGGCGTGGAGCTCGCGGTGGAAGCGCTGCGGGTGGTGGCCGTTTCCCTGACGGGCAAGGTTTTGTTGTCCGAAGAGCAGGCGTTGGTGTCTCTCGATCCCGAAGCCGTGTGCCGTCAACTGGCCCAGATGGTGGCGGGTGTTTATGCCACGCTCGTGCAGGACGGTATGCAGCTTTCGGGTGTGGGTGTGGGCGTGCCTGGCGCGTTTGACCAGGTCACGGGTTTGTTGCACCTGGCCCCCAACCTGGGCTGGCGCAACATCGATTTGTTGCCTCTGGTGGTCGAAGCGCTGCGCGAGCAGGGCGTGCCGCCGGTGGCGGTGCATCTGCAAAACGAGGCCGATGCGGCCGCCTTCAGCGAGTACGAGTTCTCCGGCGCGGAGGTGACCGACTCCCTGATTTTCGTCGCCTGCGGTGCGGGCGTGGGCGCGGGGATCGTGCTGAACGATCGGCTGTTCACCGGAACCCATGGCATGGCGGGGGAGGTCGGGCACAGCATTCTGCAGATCGATGGCGCGCTGTGCTCGTGCGGCCGCAGGGGCTGTGCCGAAACCTTCTTCGGCGCGCGGGCTTTGGCGCAATTGGACGACCCCGCGCAAGGTGGCCGTTATCTGGGGGTGGTGCTGCAAAACCTCTGGACCACGTTCAATCCCGACGTGCTGGTGGTGGGCGGGCCCTCGCAGCAGCGTTATCCCGCGATGCTGGCCGTGGCCAAGGACACCTTGCGTGCCTATGCCGATTGCATTGGCATGGAGCCTCCAGACGTTCGACCCGCGCGTTACGGCCTGATGGCCGCTGCGGTGGGGGCGGCAGCGATGGTCTTGCATCACGACCTTCGACCGCTTCATCCTGGCACTGCTTCGGCGTCTTCGCGTCCCGACGGTGTCGAGGACAGCCCTTCCAGTGAATGCATTTCCGCATAGGCACGTATGTATATCGGTATTGACGTAGGAACATCGGAAGTCAAGGTCTTGCTCCTGGCCGCCGACCACACGGTGGTGGGCTCAGCGGGCGTCGGATTGACCGTCTCCCGTCCCCATGTGGGCCACAGCGAACAAGACCCCCAGGATTGGTGGGCCGCCACGCAGGAAGCTCTGGCGCGCCTGCGCGAGGCGCACCGCGAGGCGTACTCGCAGGTTCAGGGCATTGGCCTGTCGGGGCAGATGCACGGTGCCGTGTTGCTCGATGCCCAGGATCGCCCGTTGCGTCCGGCGATTCTGTGGAACGACACCCGTGCGTTTCAGGAGTGCGCCGACATGATGCTGGCCATGCCCGGCTTGCCGGCATTGGCCGGTAGCCTGGCCATGCCGGGGTTCACCGCGCCCAAGTTGCGCTGGGTGGCCAGACACGAACCCGAGATCTTCCAGCGGATAGCGAAGGTGCTGCTGCCCAAAGATTTCGTGCGCCTGATGTTGACCGGTGAACACGTGAGCGACATGTCGGACGCCAGCGGCACCTTGTGGCTGGATGTGCAGCGCCGCACCTGGTCCGACGAGCTGCTCGCGCTGACGGGGTTGAGCCGCGCGCACATGCCGCGCCTGGTGGAGGGCAGCGAGGCCGGTGGTTACCTCAAGGCCGACGTGGCCCAGACGCTGGGCTTGCAGCCTGGCATCGTGGTCGCGGGCGGCGCCGGTGACAACGCGGCGAGTGCGGTGGGCATGGGAGCTGCCGAAGCGGGCCAGGGCTTTCTTTCGCTTGGCACCAGCGGGGTGCTGTTTGTGGTCACGCCCCACTTTCAACCCAACGCCCAGAGCGCCACCCATGCGTTCTGCCATGCCCTGCCGTCGCGCTGGCACCAGATGAGTGTGATGCTGTCTGCCGCGAGTGCCTTGCAGTGGGTGTCCGACCTGCTGGGGGCGGGTCACGCCGGCGCGGTGGCCGACAGGGCCGCCGCCCTGAGTGCCGAAGCGCAAATGGCGTCGCCCCTGTTCTTGCCGTACCTTGCCGGTGAGCGCACCCCGCACAACGATGCCCAGGTGCGTGGCAGCTTTCACGGTCTCGATTTCGACACCGACGCGACCCGCCTGGGCTACGCCGTGATCGAAGGCGTCAGCCTGGGTCTGAAGGACGGCATGGCCGCCCTGCAGGCGGCGGGCTGCCACATCGGCACCTTGTCGCTGGTTGGTGGCGGCGCGCGCAGTGCCTTCTGGGCGCAGTTGC
>NZ_JBFJMY010000361.1:0-4270 GCF_041633695.1 Hydrogenophaga sp. | reverse complement strand
GGCTCTTGCGCCCAGATGGCTTGCGCCGCCTCGATGGAATCGACATTCAAGATGCTCAAGCCCATGCCGGTGGGCTGCTGCGTGGGGCTCAAGGGGCCGGACAAGAACAGCAGGCCGCGCCTTTCCAGGTCGACCATGAAGTCCAGGTGCCGGCCCAGCTCGGGCAGCAAGTCCGCACCGTCAAGCAGACGGGTCAGCACCACCACCAGGCGCATGTTCAGCATGGCCTGGCTACGCTGCTGCACGGATAGGCCGCTCACAAGCCACTCCAAACGCTACGCGCGGCTGGCGCCCGGATGTATGTCGTGTGCACTACGCCGCCTCGGCACAGATGAAGTTCTGCAACACGCCGATGCCGCTGATTTCCACTTCGATCACGTCGCCCGGCGCCATGAACACCCGGGGCTTTCGACCCACGCCCACGCCAGCCGGCGTGCCGGTCAACAAGATGTCACCCGGTCGAAACGCATACCAGCGCGAGAAGTAGGCGATGGTCTCCGGGATGCTGAAGATCAGGTCCGCCACGTCCGAGGATTGCATCACCTGCCCGTTGAGGCGCGTGGTCAGGTGCAAGGCGCTCACGTCCGGCACTTCGTCGGCGGTCAGGAGCACCGGGCCCAGCGGCGTGAAGTCCGGGAACTGCTTGCCCATGATGTTCACCTCCCAGGTTCGGCGTGCGTCCCACGGCGTGCTGGCCTCCCACACCGCCGTCACCCAGTCGCGGGCGGAGATGTCGTTGGCCGCCATGTAACCCGCCACACAGTTCATCGCGTCCGCGGCGCTCACCCGGTGGCAGTCGCGCCCGAACACCACCGCCAACTCACCTTCGTAGTCCACGTGTTCGGCCGCGATCGACGGCAACACCACGTCGCCATCGGGGCGCCCGATCGAGCTGGGGCTCTTGATAAAAGCGGTGGGGTGGGGAGGGGTCGGCGTGCCCGACATTTCGGCCAGGTGCGAGCGGTAAGCCAGGCCTGCGGCCACCACCAGATGGGGGTTGGGTACCGGCGTTTGCAAGCGGGTGGAAGACGGCAACAACGCGCCCGATGCGCGCAAGTGCTGCTGGGCCTGTGCCGTCATGGCCTCCACCCGGGACACCACCCGCTGCGCAATGGCCAGGCCATCGCTGCCGGCTTCGAGCAGCGCGCGCACGCTGTCGGGCAGCCACTGTTCCACGGTGCCCGGCAGGGCGGCCTTGCGCAAATCCAGCACTTCCCCGGAACGCAGGAGAGCGCCCGGCGCGCCTTCGCGGACGCTGTCGATGGTGAGCAGTTTCATAGGGAGCTTCCTTTGGATGGCGGGGGATAAAAATCGAATCAACCGGGTGAGCAGGCCTCAGGTCAGGCCGCGCAAAATCATCCAGGCCGCTGCGGGAATCGCGAGGTTGGATACCGGCATCTGCCGAGCCGGTGTCAGCAGCGCCAGCCCCAACAACAGGCCGCCCGCGACGATCCAGGCGGCGCGCTTGACGAGCTCGGGTGGCATGGTGTGCGCGGACTACGATGCCTGCGCGTGTGCGTCCAGCACTGGGGACATCTTGCGCAAGCCTTTCCAGGGATGGCGCTTGGGAATCACCACCGCCATCCAGGTGGTCACCGCGACCACCAGCACCAGGCCGTACGAGAACAGCGTCCAGTCCGTGGGCCGCACAATGCCCAGCACCACGATCAAGGTGAAGTTGGGCACGTCCAGAAAATGGGTCGCCAAGGTCAGGCGTGCGCGCAGCTCATGCTCCAGCTCGGGCACTGGCGCGTTCGCCTGCTTGGCGGCCAGAATCCCTTGCTTCAGTTTGAGGTAGTGGAACTTCATGATGAGGTGGCCTTCGAAGAACTCGAAGACGAACAGCACCATCATTCCCGCCAGCCAGGGGATTTCCATGAACGACCAGCCGTAGTACCCAAACACCATGGAAAAACCACTGAGCAAAATGAGCATGGAGCCCGGCACCACCAAGCGGTAGTAGAAGCCGAGCATGGCTTCGATGGAGTCCACCAGCAAAGGAAAATCAGCCGCCCTGCGGGCCCGCAAATCGCTCACCACCACACCGATCAACCCCGAACCCAGGGTGATGAACGCCAGCACATGCAGCAGTTTCAGCAGCACAAAAGACGGCATGAACTTGCCCAGCAAAAAGGCGATGCAAAGCAGGACGCTGGTGATGATGGGCAGCTTGATCAAGGTGGATTTCATGGGGTTCTCTTCTTCACGGCGTGGCGGCGGGCGAGGCGTCTGGCTGCGGGCTTGCGCGGGTCTCAAAACGGTCGCCAAAATCAAAATAATCGTCGTGCACGAAGCCGTTGGCGTAGTACTGGATCTCCCACCAGTTGTGGTCCAGGTCTTCCAGGTAAAACGAATACACGCCGTGCATGTCCTGCACGTCCAACACCTGGCGGATCTTGTATTTGTCTTTGAACTTCAATGCGTTGGCGTGCGCCTCGTCCACCTCTTTGGCCGATGCCACATCCAACCCCCAGTGGTTCAACACGTTGCAGGGGTGGATCTGATCGCCCACCTCCACGCAGACGATGTGAAAGCGCATACCCAGACGCAAGGACAGCGCCGTGATCGCGTGGTGCACGCACTCGATGCCCAGAAACTCTTCGTAGAAGCGCCGCGATGCGCCCAGTTCAAAACACTCCAGCGTGCCATGCCCCAGGCAATAGGGCTGGACGATGGAGCTGCGGGCCGGCGGATCGACGCGGCAATCTTGTGGCAGAGGGTTGGTGGTCAAAGGTGTGTTCAACATGCGCTCCGTTGGGCTTGAAGGGCCTTGTCGGCCTCGGAAACAAAGGCGTCGGCAAAAAATGCGTTCTCGGGCAATCCACGCAGCGCGGTGAACTCGCGCCGGGCCGACTCGACCACGATCGGTGCGCCACAGGCATAGACCTGGCTGGCACTCAGATCCGCCACGTCTTGCAAGACCGCGCGGTGCACAAAGCCGGTGCGGCCCTGCCACGCACACGCAGGCGTGGCATCGCTCAGCACCGGTGTGTAGCGGATGTGTTCGTGCGCCTGCGCCCAGGCCGTGGCCAGCTCGTGCAGATACAGATCGGCCTTCGTTCGTCCACCCCAGTACAAGTGCATGGGGCGGCGCAGCCCTTTGGTCAAGCTGTGCTCGATCAGGGATTTGATGGGTGCAAAGCCGGTACCGGAGGCGAGCAACACCATGGGCTTGTCGCTGTCTTCGCGCAAGTAGAACTGCCCGTGTGGCCCCTCGATGCGCAGCAAATCCCGCTGCTGCATGTGTTCAAAAACCTGCCCGCCGAACTGGCCACCCGGCATGTGCCGGATGTGCAGCTCGATCTGCCGCACGCCATCGGTGCTCGGTGCGTTCGCCATGGAATACGAGCGGCGCAAACCGTCCTTGGTCAGGATGTCCACATACTGCCCGGCATGGAAACGCAGCGGTTCGTTGGCCGGCACGCCCAGCTGCAAGCGCATCACATCGTCGGCCAGCCGGTCCATGGCCAGCACGCGGGTCGGCATGGCTTTCACCGGAAAGGCCAACGAGGGGTCGAGCTCCTGGATCTGGATCACGCAATCGCTCAAGGCCTTGGCCTGGCACAGGTGCACGTGGCCCGCCGCCTTGTCCGCCTCGGACAAATAGGCCGGGTGCACCGGCCCGTAGTCCACCGACCCTGTGACGAGCCGACCCCGGCACGAACGGCACATGCCGGAACGGCAGCTGAAAGGCAGCTGAACGCCATCGTCCAGTCCGGCTTTGAGTATGGGGATATCGCCCGAACAGCCGAAAGACCGGCCGCTGGGCTGAAGGGTGATCACGTGCTGCATCTGTCTCCTTGCTTTCTGTTCTCGGCTTGACCCCCTTGGCGGGGTCAGAAAGTCCATGCCAAATTCTAGAAATGGCGAGACCCTAAAGCCAACAAAAAGCCGTGATGCGGCACATCAGATTTGGAAATTTTGCGGGCGCGCAGCACACGCCCACAAGCGCCACGACCCCAGACCGGGGTGTGGCGCAGCTGCCCGCGAGGGGCTTCAAGCCTGCACGAAGTGCGGTGCCCGCTTTTCCAGCCTGGCCCGGATGCCCTCGGTTTTTTCCGGGGTGGAAAACAGCAACTGGAAAGACCGGCGTTCGGCTTGCAGGCCTTGGTCGAGGCTGGTGTTCATGCTTTGCAGCACCGCTTCTTTGATGAAACGCACGGCGGTCACCGGCAAAGCGGCGATATCGCCCGCCAGCTTCAGGGCCTGCGCCTCCACCGCTGCGTCTTCCACCAGCTCGCTCACCAGGCCCATGTTGAATGCCGCCTGC
>NZ_JBFJMY010000360.1:0-4284 GCF_041633695.1 Hydrogenophaga sp. | reverse complement strand
CGAAACCATCGGCAAGATCATTGCCGATGCGATGGACAAAGTGGGCAAGGAAGGCGTGATTACCGTTGAAGACGGCAAGTCGCTGGACAGCGAACTCGAAGTCGTCGAAGGCATGCAATTCGACCGCGGCTACCTGTCGCCCTACTTCATCAACAATCCAGAAAAGCAATCCGCTTTGCTGGACAACCCGTTTGTGCTGCTGTACGACAAGAAAATCAGCAACATCCGCGACCTGCTGCCCACGCTGGAGCAAGTGGCCAAGTCCAGCCGTCCGCTGCTGATCATCTCGGAAGACGTCGAAGGCGAAGCCCTGGCCACGCTGGTGGTCAACACCATCCGCGGCATCCTGAAAGTTGTGGCTGTCAAGGCTCCTGGTTTTGGCGATCGTCGCAAAGCCATGCTGGAAGACATCGCCATCCTGACCGGCGGCAAAGTGATCGCCGAAGAAGTCGGCATGACGCTGGAAAAAGTGACCTTGGCCGATCTGGGCCAGGCCAAGCGCATCGAAGTGGGCAAAGAAAACACCATCATCATCGACGGTGCTGGCGCTGCTGCTGACATCGAAGCCCGCGTGAAACAAGTGCGCGTGCAAATCGAAGAAGCCACCAGCGACTACGACCGCGAAAAGCTGCAAGAGCGCGTGGCCAAGCTGGCCGGCGGTGTTGCCGTGATCAAGGTCGGCGCTGCCACCGAAGTCGAGATGAAGGAAAAGAAAGCCCGCGTGGAAGATGCACTGCACGCCACCCGCGCTGCCGTGGAAGAAGGCATTGTGGCCGGTGGTGGCGTGGCTTTGCTGCGTGCCAAGCAAGCCGCTGGTTCCATCAAGGGCGACAACGCCGACCAAGACGCCGGCATCAAGCTGGTGTTGAAAGCGATCGAAGCGCCTCTGCGCGAGATCGTGTACAACGCCGGTGGCGAAGCTTCGGTGGTCGTGAACGCTGTGTTGGCCGGCAAGGGCAACTACGGCTTCAACGCCGGTAACGACACCTACGGCGACATGATCGAAATGGGTATTCTGGATCCCACGAAAGTGACCCGCACCGCGCTGCAGAACGCCGCGTCCGTGGCCTCGCTGATGTTGACCACCGAGTGCATGGTTTCCGAGGCTCCGAAAGACGAAGCCGCCGGTGGCATGGGTGGCGCTGGCATGGGCGACATGGGTGGTCTGGGCGGCATGGGCGGCATGGGCATGTAATTGCGCCTTGCCTGAGGTTCCAGGCCGTTGTTGCAAGGGCTTGCCGTAGCGATGCTACTGTCAATGCCCTTGGCGCCTAGGCCTGAAACCTCATGCTGCGTCGGAATGCATGGTCGCTTTCTGACAAGTCCAACAAAAAACCCCGCGAGGCGACTCGCGGGGTTTTTTGTTGGGGACATGCGACCGGCAGGTCTGGATCAGGCCACGGACTCCCAGCGCCCGCTGCGCTCGGATTGCCAGAGGGCATCCACCACGCGCGCCTGCGCCACCGCATCGTCCAGACCATGGGCCGTTTCGCGACCGGCGCCATCGCGCACGCGGCGCGAAAAGGCCTCCACCTCCAGCCGGTACTGGTCCGCTGCTGGCAGGGTTTCCACCGTGACGCTGCTGCCATCCAGTTGCCCGCCCTCATCGAGCGCAAGCCGCATCTGCCCGCCGCGCACCGCGTTGAAGGGAACGAACAACTCTATCCTCCCGGTGGTGCCCACCAACTGCACCCGCTGGAACGGCACACTTTGTGTGGACACCATGAAGCTCAGTTGGCGTCCGGCACCAAAATCCAGCAGCGCACTCGTCAGCCGGTCGGTGCCCAACACCGGGTCGCGATCCACCAGCGAAACCGCGCGCAGCGGTTCGGCTTCAAACAGGTAACGCCCCGCCAGCACCGCGTAACAGCCGATGTCGTACAGCGCGCCGCCGCCCATGCCGGGCTGGTTGCGGATGTTGGCCGCGTCATCGTTGAAGTACGAGAAGAACACCTGCACCGCGCGCACTGTACCGATGCGCCCAGACCGCACCAGCTCGCGCGCGCGCAGCCATTGCGGGTGGTGGCGCACCATGAAAGCCTCTTCGATGAGCACCCGCGTTGCAGCGTCCTTCACGCTCAGGGCTTCGGCAGCGCCGAGGGCGAACGGCTTTTCGCACAACACATGTTTGCCGGCCGCTGCGGCCGCCAGGGTCATCGGGACGTGCAGGTGGTTGGGCAGCGGGTTGTAGACCGCCTCGATGACGGGGTCGGCCAGCAGCGCCTCATAACTGCCGAAAGCCAGCGCCCTACCGACCGACCGCGCGGCAGCCTGGGCTCTTGGCAAGGACCGCGAAGCGATGCCGCGCAGTTCAACCAGCGGGCTGGACAGCATCGCCGGTATCACCTGTTCGAGACCGATTTTCGAAGTGCCCAACACGCCCCACACCACAGGTTTCATGACATCCTCACGGTGAAGTTCTCGCATTTCCGCGCAGCCACGCGGAGGTGTTTCATCTAGATGTAGCTGTTGAGCAGGTTCTCCAGCCGTTCCTGGCGACCCGAGACCGGACGGGTGTCGGTGTTGTGGGCCATCACGTGGGCGGCCACAGCGTCCAGGCCCATCTTGCCGCTCAGCAAGTCCTGGCCGAAAGGCGTGGCCCAACCCGCGTAGCGCTGGTCCACCAGTTGGCCGAGCTGTTCGTCCAGCAGCATTTTTTCGGCGATCAACAAGGCGCGTGCCGACACGTCCATGCCACCGATGTGCCCGTGGAACATGTCTTCGGGGTCGATCGACTGGCGGCGCACCTTGGAGTCGAAGTTCAGGCCCCCGGTGGTGAAGCCACCGCCCTTGAGGATGAGGTAGAGCGCCAGCGCGGTCTCGGGAATGTTGTTGGGGAACTGGTCGGTGTCCCAGCCGCATTGCATGTCGCCGCGGTTCATGTCGATGGAGCCGAAGACGCCCAGGTCCAGTGCGGTGGCGATCTCGTGCTCGAAGCTGTGGCCCGACAGCGTGGCGTGGTTGGCCTCGATGTTGACCTTGATCTCCTTCTCCAGGCCGTGGCGGCAGAGGAAGCCGTAGACCGTGGCGGTGTCAAAGTCGTATTGGTGCTTGGAGGGTTCGCGCGGCTTGGGTTCGATCAGGATCGCGCCCTTGAAGCCGATCTTGTGCTTGTATTCCACCACCATGTTGAGGAAGCGGCCCATCTGATCGAGCTCCTGCCCCATGCGTGTGTTGAGCAGCGTCTCGTAGCCTTCTCGGCCGCCCCACAACACGTAGTTTTCTCCGCCGAGCTTGAGCGTGGCGTCCATGGCTTCCTTGACCTGCAAGGCGGCCAGAGCAAAGATCTCCGGGTCGGGATTGGTCGAAGCGCCCGACATGAAGCGACGGTGGCTGAACAGGTTGGCCGTGCCCCAGAGCAGCTTCATGCCCGTGGCCTGCTGTTTGGCGGCCAGCACATCCACCATCGCGTGCAGGTGGTTCACGCTCTCGCGCGGCGTGGCGCCTTCGGGGGCGACATCGCGGTCGTGGAAGCAATAGTAGGGTGCGCCCAGTTTCGCAAAGAACTCGAACGCCACATCGGCCTTGGCCTTGGCTGCCTCCATGGGATCGGCCATCTTGTGCCAAGGGCGCTCAAAGGTACCGTCGTAACCAAAGGGATCGAAGCCGTTCCAGCAGAAGCTGTGCCAGTAGCAGACGGCGAAACGCAAATGGTCTTCCATGCGCTTGCCCAGCACCAGGCGGTCCTTGTCGTACCACTTGAAAGCCAGCGGATTGGGCGATTTGTTGCCTTCAAAGGCGATCGGGGCAATGTCAGAAAAATACGAATTCATCATAGGGGTCTCTCGGTAAAAAGGCACCGGCTCAAGCGCGCCGGTACAGACTGCGAAAACGGGTGTAACGGGCCTCCAGGCGTTCCTGTTCGGCGTTGTCAGGCTGGTAGCGGGCCAACACCGGTGGAACCCGGCACACCTCGGCCGGTGGCGTACCGGTGGCCAACCAGGCCAGGCGGGCCGCGCCCAGCGCGCCGCCAACGGCCGACGTGTCATGGGTCACCACCTCGGTGTCCAGCGCGCTGGAAAGCAACTGCGCCCAGAAGGCACTGCGCGCGCCGCCACCAACCAGCGACAAGGTGCCGATGTGGCAGCCCGCCGCCTGCAGGGCGGCCATGCCGTCCTTCAAACCCAGGCTGACGCCTTCGATCACGGCGTAACCCAGGCGGGCCGCGTCGGTGTCGAAATCGAGGCCGTGAAAGCTGCCACGCACCTGGGCATCGTTGTGCGGGGTGCGCTCACCGGCAAGGTACGGCAAGAACAGGGGCGACGCCATTTGCGCTTCGGCACT
>NZ_JBFJMY010000359.1:0-4285 GCF_041633695.1 Hydrogenophaga sp. | reverse complement strand
CCCTCGGCCACCGGCACAAGTGCTTCGACTTGAAGCACACCAACCGAAAATCCAGCGATTTTTGCCCTCCCATACACACATGAAAAAAACCGCATTCTGGTTCTGCCTGTTGACGGTGGGTGTGCTTTCGCTGCTGCCCACCGAATACCTGCCGCGCCAGACCTTCAACATCTGGGACAAGGCCCAGCATGCGCTGGGTTTTGCGGCCCTGGCTGCGCTTTGTCTGAACGCCTACCCGCGCCACAAGCCCTACCAACTCGCATTGGGTTTGCTCGTTTTTGGCGCTGCGATTGAATGTGCACAAGCCGCGACGGGATGGCGCCATGGTGAGTGGCTCGACCTGCTGGCCGATGGCATCGGGATCGCGTTCGGAATGCTGGTTTGGACGTGGCGCCCCTGGGCGCTTGCTCGGGCCGATTGAGGCCTCGCTGCCGCTCGTCGGTGTGGCCGCCGGGATTTCTGCGCCGTCGGATGTAAAGATCGGCCGATCGGATGCCGCAGCATGAGCCCTTGGGCGAAAAACCGCACAATAAGGCCATGTCGCAATCCCCGCCCACCCGCGTGTTGCCCTGGCTGGAGCCCGGCGACGCTTTTCCGCCGGTGTCTACGGCCTGGGGAGAGCACGACCCCGCGCCCGGTTTGCTCGCAGCCGGTGGCGTACTGGACGTGGCGACACTGGTCTCGGCCTACTCGCGCGGCATTTTCCCCTGGTACAGCGCGGGACAACCCATTCTGTGGTGGAGCACCGACCCGCGCATGGTGCTGGAAACCCAGCACTTTCGGCTGCACCGCTCGTTGCGAAAGTCCTTGCAGGGTCTGTTGCGCACAAACCGGCTGGAGATCCGCTTTGATCACGGCTTCGAACGGGTCATCAAGGCCTGCGCCCACTCGGCCAGAAATGGACAATCGGGCACCTGGATTCTGCCGGCCATGGTCCAGGCCTATGTCCAGCTACACAAGGCCGGCGTGGCGCACAGCGTGGAGACCTGGATCGACGGCGAGCTGGCCGGTGGGCTGTATTGCATCAACCTGGGCGGCATGGTGTTTGGCGAGTCCATGTTCAGCCGCCAGAGCAACGCGTCCAAAATGGCGCTGGCTGCACTGGTGGCGTTCTGCCGGGCGCAGGGACTGCCCATGATCGACTGCCAGCAGGACACACCACACCTGGCTTCCCTGGGTGGACAGCTCGTTCCGCGCGAGACATTTTGTCGACATATTCGATCGGCCTTGCCCAGCCCGGCGCCCCAGTGGGTGTTTGAGCCGATATATTGGCAGCAGATCTTCAGCGACGCTGGCACCCAGCCGTGACCCACCTCAAAGAACTCCCGCTACAGGCCCTGCAGTTTTATGCCACTGCGCCCTACCCCTGCAGCTACCTGCCCGGGCGGCATGCGCGCTCCCAGGTTGCCACGCCCAGCCACCTGATCCACAGCGACGCGTATTCGGAGCTGGTGACGCACGGCTTTCGCCGCAGCGGCATGTTCACCTACCGGCCCTATTGCGACGGCTGCCAGGCCTGCGTGCCCTTGCGCGTGCCGGTTGCACGCTTCCAGCCCAACCGCAGCCAGCGCCGGTGCCAGGCACTTCATGCGCCCCTGCAAACCCGTGTGCTCAAGCTGTGCTTCATTCCGGAGCATTACCAGCTCTATCTGCGCTACCA
This sequence comes from Hydrogenophaga sp., assembly GCF_041633695.1. Taxonomy (GTDB): domain Bacteria; phylum Pseudomonadota; class Gammaproteobacteria; order Burkholderiales; family Burkholderiaceae_C; genus Hydrogenophaga. Next base: position 2,625 of record NZ_JBFJMY010000359.1, on the reverse strand, counting down.
GAACAGCCGCCACGCCGGCGGCGGCATGGACCACGACAGCATCGACCAGTACACCCAGTTCTTGCTGCAAAGCCGGGTCAACTCCCGCCTGATCGAGTTTTACCAGCCCGCCACCGAGCAAGAGCCTGCGCAGCTCAAGATGGTGTCCATCGTCGATGTGCTCAACGATGGCTTGTCAGCGGTCTACACCTTCTACGAACCCGAAGACAAGTCGGGCTACGGCACGTACAGCGTGTTGTGGCAAATCGAACAGGCCCGCACCCTCGGTTTGCCGCATGTGTACCTGGGTTACTGGATTGCACAGAGCAGCAAGATGAGCTACAAGGCCGGCTTCAAGCCCCACCAAATACGCCAAGACGAACAGTGGGTCGAGGTGGATTGAACGCCACGGCGCAGCCCCGCACCGACCAAGCACCGGGTGCAAATTTCATCTTGTAAGATACAGGCAACTCACCACTGCCATGACCAAACGAACCGACCACCAGCCCACCGCACCCACTGTTCAGGTGATTGAACGCATGTTCAATCTGGTGGAGGTCCTGGCGTCGCGCGAAGAACCGGTTTCTCTGAAAGAAATCAGCGAGAAAACCGGGCTGCACCCATCCACAGCCCACCGCATCCTCAACGACCTCACCATTGGCCGCTTTGTGGACCGCCCTGAGGCCGGCAGCTACCGGCTGGGCATGCGCCTGCTGGAACTGGGCAACCTGGTCAAAGCCCGTTTGAGCGTGCGCGACGCCGCCATGCTGCCCATGCGCGAGCTGCACAAGCTGATTCAGCAGCCGGTCAATCTGAGCGTGCGCCAGGGCGACGAAATCATTTACGTGGAGCGCGCCTACAGCGAGCGCTCCGGTATGCAGGTGGTGCGTGCGATCGGGGGACGCGCGCCCTTGCACCTCACTTCCGTGGGCAAGTTGTTCCTGGCGGCCGACGAGCCCCAGCGCGTGCGCGCCTATGCCACACGCACCGGTCTGGCGGGCAATACCCGCAACAGCCTGACGCAAATTGCCGCACTGGAGCGCGAACTCAATCTGTGCCGCCAAGCCGGTATTGCCAGAGACAACGAAGAACTGGAGCTGGGCGTGCGCTGCATGGCCGCTGGGATCTACGACGACCAGTGCAAGCTGGTGGCGGGCCTGTCGATTTCCGCGCCAGCCGATCGCATCGACGAGAACTGGCTGTCCAAGCTGCGCACCACCGCGGCCGATATCTCTGCCGCATTGGGCTGCCCCAAAGCGCACACGGCGGCGCAACTTTCGCTGCGCTGAACCTTGGCCGAACGCCCATAAAAAAAGGTCCCTTGAGGGGACCTTTTTTTATGGGGGGGCACGGTTTGTTGCAGCGGCCCGGGTATCTCTACACCGCGCTCAACCTTGCGGGCGGTGCGTTGTGGGCACAAAGTCTTGCGCCTCCACCCATCGCCGAACCCGCTCGGCGTCTTGGGAGCGGCTGCGTTTGCCAGCCGAGTCCAGAAACACCATGATGAGCTTGCGTCCGGCGACCTTGGCCTGCATGACCAGGCAACGACCCGCTTCGGAGATATAGCCCGTCTTTTGCAAACCAATGTCCCAATCCGGATTGCGGATCAGGCGGTTCGAGTTGTTGTATTGCAGCGTGCGTTGCCCGACATCCAGCTGGTAGCTTGGCGACGTGGACAGGTTGCGCAAAATGGGATGCTCGTACGCGGCCGAAACCAGGGTCACCAGATCGCGCGCGCTGGATTGGTTCAGACTGGACAGACCGGTGGGCTCCACATAGCGGGTGTCGCCCATTCCCAGCTGCTTCGCCTTGGCGTTCATGAGACGCACGAACTGCTGCAGGCCACTGGGGTAGGTACGGCCCAAGGCATGTGCAGCACGGTTTTCGCTCGACATCAACGCCAGATGCATCATCTCACCCCGGCTGAGCGTGGTGCCCACCGCCAGGCGCGACCGGCTGCCTTTGTAGGTATCCACATCGTCTTGTGTGATGGTGATTTGCTCGTCCATGGGCAAATTGGCTTCGGCGAGCACCAGGCCAGTCATCAGCTTGGTCAAGGAAGCGATGGGCAAGATCGCCGCATCGTTTTTGCTCAACAAAATTTCGTTGGTCTCCTGATCGACCACCAGGGCCACGCTGGAACTCAGGTCCAGCGGATCGTCGCTGCTGCGCAGGCCGAGCCGCTCACCCACCGAGAGCCGGGGCTCTGCAGCCACGCGCAGAAGCGCATCCCTGGCCACCGGGGTTTTCGCGGCAATTGCGTGAGACGCTTTGGACCGTTTGCTGCTCGCCAGCTTGACGTTGCGAGATGCCCCGCTTTTGCGGGCCACGGTTTTCTGGACTGCGGATTTTTTCGAAGACTTCGTGCCAGTCGATTTTGTGGCCGCCACGGTCTTGACCACCCGTTTGGCTTTCGAACCCGAGGCGACGGCCAAGCTCTTTTTGACCGCCGTTTTGGAGGCCACGGGCTTTTTGCTGCTGGACTTGGTGGCGGTCGTGGCGGACAAAGCCGGCACAGCTTGTAACAACACCGCCGAGACAAGAACGCCCAACCCCAGGCTTAGGATGTTTTGAAACCGGTTCGCGCGTTTGATCATATTGCCACTCCAGCCAACGACGTTGTGCTGGAGTGGAGTATAGACAAAT
>NZ_JBFJMY010000358.1:0-4297 GCF_041633695.1 Hydrogenophaga sp. | reverse complement strand
CCGCCGCTGCCTTTCACTTCCCGGAGCACGCCCAGCGTCCAGTTCGAACGTTCGTGGGGGTCGCCCGCCAACGAGTAGGAACGCACCAGGCCGCCGGGCAAGTGAACGTCAACGTGTGCGCCGGCCGCCACCAGCGGCAATTCGGCACCATCCGGATCGCCCAGCTCAAACGCATGAATGCCCTCGGCCAACAGGCGGATCGCTCGCACCTGCAGTGGCTTCGGAAACATATCAAGCGCTAGGCCCTGAGGCAGGGGCGCATTCATGCCTGTCTCCGCGCCAGCACGTCTTGTTGCAGGGTCTCCATCTGGGTTTTGACAAAGCTTTCGCGCTCGGCGCCCTTCATGCCATCGGCCTCGGTCAATATGGTCAGCACCTGGCGCGCGAGGTGGCGGCGCAGTGTGACTTCTTCTTCGCGGGTTCGGCCAATGGGCAGGTCGAACACATTGCCCGAGCAGTAGCTGTTGGGTTCACCGCCGCAGTCGCGCAGCCAGGCGGCAAATTGTTCGGCGCCGGCTTTGGGGTTGCTGCCCCGCACCGCATCGCGCAACAGCTTGCGGAACATGTAGAGGCCGGCGTCGAATTTGGTCGGGTTCTCCAGCGCGTGGAGCGCGATGGGGCGCTGGCTGACAAGCGCCTCGTAGTCGCCGGGGGCGTACTGGCAATCTTTGTAGTTGGGGCGGGCACGGTGATCGGCCGGAATGGGCGGCACGTCTTCCAGCTTGTATTCTCCGAAGCGATCGGGGCGGCGCAAAGCCACCTGGCCCTCCAGAAAATCGATCGACTCGTAGCCGACCAGGCTCTTGTCGCCAATGCCACGGGTGTCGATGCCGGGGCCCATCACACGCCAGCCCATCATTTTGCTGTTCTGGTCGTCCACCGGAACGGTCCAGCGGACCATGTGGAACCGGCTGAACAGCTTTTTCTGCTTGCCGTCTTCCGAGGTGTAGGCGTGCAGGCTCAGGTTGGGCAGCACCTGGTGCTGCACCCGGATGAACATGTGGCCATCGTCGGCACGGCGTGCACCTGCGCAGGCAACGCCGCGTCCACCGTGCACCGGCACGAACTGCATGTCCGGCGGCACTTCCATCGAAGCGGCGCCGACTTCGTCGAAGGTCGTGCCTTGGTAGTGCTCGCCGGTGACCTGGCGCTTGGCGTGCAGCGCCATGGTGTGGTAATTGTCGGCAGCGTTGTCCTGCACTTGCAGCCAGTTGCAATGCTGGAAGTTGCTGTACGGCACCAGTTCGTCGCCCTCGGCCACAGTGAAATTGCCTTCCCACTCCGGGAAAGGTGGTTCGTCTTGCGGCGGGCCCATGTAGGCAAAGATCAAACCGGCGCGCTCGAACGCCTTGTAGGCGCCCTGGCGAATGGAGCAGCGGTAGCGTTCGCCCTCTTCCTCCTCGCCCTCGGGGAACGGCACCCGCAGGCAGGTGCCGTCCACGTCGAACACCATGCCGTGGTAACAGCACGAGATGCCGTGTTCCTCGATCTTGCCGTACTCCAATGAAGCACCGCGGTGCACGCAATGGGCGTGCAAGAGGCCGATGTGGCCACTGCCGTCTTTGAAGCAGACCAGCTCTTCGCCCAGGATTTTCAGGAAACGCGGTGTGTCGGTCAGTTCAATGGCCATGCACACCGGGTGCCAGAAACGGCGCAGGTATTCCCCGGTGGGCGTGCCCGGCCCCACTTCGGTCAACTCGGCATCGTGGCCCGGCTCCTTGTTGGTGAAGTAGCCGCCATAGGGGATGAGCTTTTTGGCGCTCGCCGTGCCGGCGCCGCCTGTGCTGCCTGCGTTTTCAAACTTGTCTTGGGGGGTGCTCATGGTGCGATCTCCGGTGGATGGGTAAAAATTCTCGGCAAATTGTGTTCTGTACTCTGTATCCAAAGTTTGAAGCATGCCGAGGTCTGGCGCACGAGGGATTACCCTTGGAGGTCTCGGAACACCCTGTTTCGCGCTCCGGCCCCGTGCCTGCGCTGTTCGGGGGCAACATGCCGGTTTCGCTGTTCAAGCCGGTTTCAGCAGAAAAATCGACTTTTCTTCATGAAATCCATGGTTTTCCGTTTCACGGTCAACGACCCAAGCGCTCAAAGTCCACCCGCGATGCGACGGGATCACCGGAAAATCCCGTCGCCTCCAAGGTCAAGGAACCATTCCTTTGGCACTCTCTCTGACTGAGTGCTAACATAGTCTGTGACATTCTGAGGAGGGTCATCCACATGTCCAAAAATCTCGTTCCCGCCATCAGCCAGCCCACCGGTGCCTTGGCCATGGCCAACCCCTGGGCGCTGGTGCCGCCGCTGGGCAATCTGGACGCCTATATTTCCGCCGTCAACCGCCTGCCGCTGTTGACGCTGGACGAAGAACAGGACGCCGCACGCCGTCTGCGCGACGACAACGACCTGGAAGCCGCCGGTATGCTGGTGATGTCGCACTTGCGGCTGGTGGTGTCGATTGCCCGCCAATACCTGGGTTATGGCTTGCCGCACGGCGATCTGATCCAGGAAGGCAATGTGGGTCTGATGAAGGCCGTGAAACGCTTCGACCCGGACCAGGGCGTGCGTCTGGTGAGCTACGCCATGCACTGGATCAAGGCCGAGATCCACGAATACATTCTGAAAAACTGGCGCATGGTCAAGGTGGCGACCACCAAGGCCCAGCGCAAGCTGTTCTTCAACCTGCGCTCCATGAAGCAGGGGTTTCGGGCCGATGCGATCGACGGCGACACCCACCGCGACGTGTTCTCCGACAGCGAGGTCGATACCGTGGCCCGGGACTTGAACGTCAAGGCGTCGGAAGTGCGCGAGATGGAAACCCGGCTCTCGGGCGGCGACGTGGTGCTGGACCCCGGCCCGGGCGACGATGGCGAAGACCGCTTTGGCCCGATCGCCTTTCTCGCCGACGCCACCCACGAGCCCACCGCCGTGCTGGAATCGGCCGAGCGCGATGCCTTGGCCACCGACGGCGTGGCCCGCGCCATGAGCGAACTGGACGAGCGCTCGCGACGCATCGTGACCGAGCGCTGGCTCAAGGTCAACGACGATGGATCGGGCGGCATGACGCTGCACGAACTGGCGTCCGAATACGGCGTGAGCGCCGAACGGGTGCGCCAGATCGAAGTCGCGGCGATGAAGAAAATGCGCAAATCGCTGACCGCCTAAGCCCGATCCGGCGATCACCGCCCGCTCAGCCCGGCCAGACAAACCGTCTGCCCGGGCTTCTTTATGTCCGACGGGTCAGGCACGGTCTGGCTGCGTGGCTTGACGCCCGTGTGCATTGCCTGCACCATCAATTGGCAGGCGGGCCGCTGTCCGAGCCCGCCGTCAACGCTGAAAGCGTCAGGCATTGAAACCCAAAAAAGCGCTCTGGGCCGGCATTTACCTCGCCCTGCTGCTGTTGCCCGTGGTGGTCAGCGCGCTGGCGGCACGCGCCGCCGACCTGGAAGCACGTCCTTGGCTGGATGACTGGGCGTCCGGTCTGGGCATGATCGGCTTTGCCGTGGTGCCGCTGTCCTTTTTCCTGCTGGGTCGGCTCAAGCCCCTGTCGGGCTGGTTGGGCAGCGATTTGCTGATGCAGGCGCACCAGTTGTTCGCGCGAACCGCCGTCCTGCTGTTGCTGCTGCACCCGTTTTTCTACTCCCTGTGGTACGCGCCCATGGGCCCTGTGGACACATCGGACGCGCATGCGCTGCGTATTGGCGGCGGGTCCTGGGGGCTGCTCACCGGCCTGCTGGCACTGGGCTGCCTGCTGGCGCTGGTGTTCATGGCCATATGGCGGCAGCGCAGCGGCCTCCCGTACGAACGCTGGCGCCTGATGCACAGTGCGCTGGCCCTCGCGGTGCTGGGCTTTGGCCTGCACCACACGCTGGTCTCGGGCCGCTACGCCCAGCTCGAAGCGGTCGCCACGCTCTGGTGGGTGCTGGGGGCGCTGGCCCTGGTGTCGTGGCTCTGGGTGTATCTGGTACGGCCACTGTGGCAGGACGCACAGCCCTACCGGGTCCAGAAACTGGAGCGGTGCGCCGAACGCATCTGGCTGCTGGAAATTGCCCCGCAGCGCGCGCGGCCCACCCACTTTCGCGCAGGCCAGTTTGCCTGGCTCAAGCTGGGGCAACGCTGGCCCCACCGCGACAACCCGTTTTCCATCAGCAACGCGCCCAACCCGCAGGGCATGGTGCAGTTCCTGATCAAGGAAGCGGGCGACATGACTCGCGCAGTCGCTCAGTGCACCCAGGGCGAGATGGCCTATCTGGACGGACCCCACGGTCGCTTCGACATACCCGCAGATGCCAGTGCGCTCGTG
>NZ_JBFJMY010000357.1:0-4304 GCF_041633695.1 Hydrogenophaga sp. | reverse complement strand
TGGCGCCAGATTGACCAGTTGGCCGCTGCTCAAGTGTTCGCGCACCCGCAGTTCGGGCAGCACGCTCACACCCCAACCGGCCTGGACCGCGCGCAACTGCCCTTCGGATGAGGGCACAAACATGTGCTTGAGCATGACCCGCGGCAACTGAAAGGCCTTGCTCACGAATTCCTGCTGCAGGTGGTCTTTGCGGTTGAAGGCCACATACGGCACTTGGTGGAAGTTGTGGGCGTTCAAGCCCTTGGGCAAATGCGCGGCGGCGTAGCCCGCATCGGCCACGGCCACGTAGTCCATATGGCCCAGCAACTCCATCTTGCAGCCGCGCAAGGCCTGCCCGAGCGAGGTCACGCAACCCAGCACCTGGCCTTCGCGCAACCATTCGTGGGTCACTTCCTGGTCGTCGGTGATGATCTCGATCGGCAAACCGCCCTGGGCCAGCGTGGTCAGCGCGGGCAAGGCCCAGGTGCTGATGCTGTCGGCGTTGATGGCGACCGAAATACGCTCGCCCTCGCGGCCGTGGCCGGAAGAACTGGGCGCGAGCTCCTTCAAATCCTTTTCCAGATCGGCGCGCAGCAAGCGCATCATCTTGGCGTGCTTGAGCATGAGCTGGCCCGCGGCCGTGGGTTTGAGCGGGCGGCTGCGCACGATCAGCACCGTGCCGACCTGCGCCTCCAGCGCCCGCAGGCGTTGTGACACGGCAGACTGGGTGATGGAGAGGCGAGACGCCGCGCGCTCAAAACCGCCCTCTTCCACAATGGCGGCCAGGCACTCCAGGGCGTCGGGATCGAAAGTACTCATGGTGTCTCGCTAAGGCCTGGGTGGGGCCATCGACCGACATATTAGTGGCTCTGATGAGAATCGCATTAGTTTAATCACGCTTCACGAAACCGTCATTTGTTTTCATACTGAACGGATTCCTTTTTGTTTCGCGGAGGCCGCCATGCGGGTTGTTGTGTTGGGTGCCGGCATCATCGGTGTGAGTACCGCGTGGCATTTGCTGCAGCGCGGCCACGAGGTCAGCGTGGTCGACCGCCAGGCCGGCGCGGCGCTGGAAACCAGTTTCGCCAACGCGGCGCAGATTTCGGTCAGCTACTGCGAACCCTGGGCCAACAAGGAGGCACCGCTCAAGGCCTTGAAGTGGATGTTTTCGGCCACCGCCCCGCTGCTGTTTCGCCCGCAGCTCGACCCGGCGCAGTGGCGCTGGGGCTTGCAGTTCCTGGGCCAGTGCAACGACGCGGCGTTCGAGCGCAACGTGGCACAACTGGTGGCACTGGGCTCGTACAGCCATGCAGCGCTCAAAGACGTGGTGGTGGACACCGGCATCGAGTACCAGCGGCTGGAGCGCGGCATTGCGCACTACTACACCGACCAGAAATCCTTTGACGGCGCGGCCGGTGCGGCAGCCACGATGCAGCGCTTTGGCGTGCTGCGCCGGGTCGTTTCCCGCAGCGAACTGCTGCGCATAGAACCCGCACTCGGCGCTTTTTCCGACCACATCGTGGGCGGCACCTACACCGAGACCGACGAGTCGGGCGACGCGCGCGTGTTCACCCAGAAACTCGCCGCGCTGTGCGCCGACAAGGGCGCGCAGATGCTGTACGGCTGCGACGTCGAGCGCATCGAAGCCAGCGACCAGGAGGTGAAACAAGTCCTGATCAAGGAACGCGCCAGCGGGCGCAGCCGCGCCTTGCAGGCCGACGCCTACGTGGTGGCCTGCGGCTCCTACACCACGCCCCTGCTCCAGCAAGTGGGTGTGCGCGTGCCGATCTACCCCGGCAAAGGCTATAGCGCCACGCTGCCGCTGCTGCAGCCCGACCGGGCGCCTCTGGTCAGCATGATCGACGACCAGATGAAGTGCGCCGTCTCGCGCCTGGGCCCGCAGCTGCGGGTGGCCGGCACCATCGAGCTGGGCGGTTTCGACCTGGCGCTGGACACGCCACTGGCGCGCCGCCGCTGCGAGCTGCTGGTGCGGCGCATCGAACAGGTGTTCCCCGGCGTGGCCGATACGCGCACGCCCGAAGAAGGCGGCGATCCCCAGTTCTGGACCGGCCTGCGCCCGGCCACACCGACCAATATCCCGCTGATCGGGCGCACGAAAGTGGGCAAGCTCTGGGTCAACGCCGGCCACGGCACCTTGGGCTGGACCCACGGCGCCGGTTCCGGCAAGGCCCTGGCCGAACTCATCAGCGGCGAGGTGCCCGCCATGCGCTTTGGCTTTTACGGCCCATCGGCGCCCAGCTCAGCGGCTCGGCGCAGCACCCCGGTCACACAGGCTTGACGCTCGCTCCGCCGAGCGCTGGGCGCGGCTCGGCCCAACGGCGGTTCAGAAAACGGCGCGCCGGATTCTCGACCAGGTAGAACGACAAAACACCGCACAACAAAGCCAGCGGCAAGGCCCATGCCACCGGCATCTGCTCGCGGTGCATGGCGAGGTAAAACGGTTGCTGCCAGAGGTAGAGGGAGAACGACCACCGCCCCAGCAGGCGCAGCACGCGACCCGACAAGCAGCGCAGCACCCAGGCCGGGGCACTGCCCAGCAGATGGACCAGCAAGGCCATCAGGCCCACGCCCAGCACCAGCTTCAAGGGCGCGGGCACCGACCACCAGTGCGCCATCAGCGCCAGCGCGAACAAGGCCGGATACGCCAGACCGGGCAAGGTGGGCAGGGTGCGGGAGCGGAACAGCAGCAACAGCAGCACGGCCGCAAAAATGCCAAACGCCGCCACCTCGGTGTGCAGCCACAGCGCGTACAAGGCGGCGCCATCGCCGTCTGCCCGCACCCAGTACACGACGCCCATGCCGGCAAACCCGGCGGCGAGCAAACCCACCACCCAGCTCGCGGACACACCAAAGCGGCGCGCCAGCAGCGCCACGATGGACAGCAACACATAGCTGTGCTCTTCCACCGACAGCGACCACACATGGCCGAACGGCATGGCCCGTACCGGCTCCAGATCGCTGAAATAGTTGTTCACGAAAAACAGCGCCGCCCAGGTGTCGGCCCAGCCGATGTCGCGCCCCAGCCAGGCGTAGACCAGCAGCGTGCTGCCTATGAAAACCAGGTGTGCCGGCAGGATGCGCGAGAGGCGGCGCTTGTAAAACAAGGGCAGCGGGGTTTTGCGCACGAACAGCAAACCGCCCATCAACAAACCCGAGAGCACAAAAAAGAGGTTCACCCCCACCGCGCCCAGGTTGATGCCGGGCACGGGAAAGAAGTGGCCGATCAACAGGCACACGATGGCCAGGCCGCGCCAGCCGTCTAGGTGGTCCAGGTGCGCCGGTGTGTCTGGCGCAGAGACGGCGCTGTGGGCGGACACCCGAGATCAGCCCGTTTTTCTGCCCGGCATCTTCGCCGGGATCACGCGTGGCGACATGTCTTCCGGCACCACCCGCTCGCTCATCCAGCGCAACAAGTCCAGCCACATCTGGCGCATTTCGGCGTCCAGCGGGGTGCGGAACGCGCTGGGCAGCTCGATGGTCACCACCGGCATGCCCTTGTGCACGCCGCCGTAGTTGCCCAGGCTGCCGGGGTAGATGCCGACCTGGTCGAGGTACAGGCGCCCGAGTTGCGGCGGCGGCGTGCCGGGGCCGTCGAAATCGAGCACGCCGTAGGGCGCATGGATGCTGACCACCAGATGCGGCTTGAAGCGCTCCATTTCGTCGTGCAGATAGCGCGACTCCGGCTCCGACAGGGGTGCCGGGCCGGGCCAGCGGCGCGGGTCTTTGCGGGTGCGTTTTTCCCAGTAGATCTTGGCGTCGCGCTCCCAGTTGGGCGTGGGAAAGTTGCGGTTCAGATCCACGCCATGGGCATTCATGCGCTGGGCGGGTTTGATCAACAGGCCGTCGGGGTTGAGCGCGGGCACAAAACGCCAATGCGCGTTCGACGGCGTTTGCACCGCGTTCTGGATCCAGTGCAGCGCCAGCGACGCCGAAGACAGCTCGTCGCCGTGGATGGCGCCGATCACCATCACCCGCAACCGCGCCTCGGGCGCCACCACGTCGCGGGCATACAGCGCGCGACCCTTCACGGAACGGCCCACCGTGGGCAGCAGCTCGGCCTGCTCGCACAAGGCCTGGCTCACATTGGGCAGGCGCGCCGCCCATTCCACGCAAGGGCTGCTGGTGGCGGTATTGGCCAGCGGATGGCTGGGGCCTCGCACGGCTGGCCATTTCACCGCAGGGGCAGCGGACAGAACCGGCTGGGCCAGCAGGCAGCACAGCCCCAGCGCCCAGAGCGGCAAAGCGGTGCGCCGGCGGTTCGCAGGGAGAGGGACGTTCGGCGAGCGCGCAAGGGCCGCCGTGCG
>NZ_JBFJMY010000356.1:0-4313 GCF_041633695.1 Hydrogenophaga sp. | reverse complement strand
TGCCCCTCGTCCACCAGCGCGTCGGGGCTGCCGCCCAGAGCCGGCTCCAGCTGCCATTGGCGCAGCGGTGGCAAGGCCGCGTTTTCCACCGTGGTGATGGTGTGGGCCATGCGCCCGAGCTTGGACAAGGTGTCGATCCAGCGCAGCAAGGCCAGGATCAGGTAGCCCAGCACGTAGATGGTGAAGGCCAGCAACACGAAGCGGCCGGAGCCGCCGTAGTAGCCCAGGCCCAGCGCGGTGAGCGCCACCATGGAGAAGATGAAGGCCGCGATGAAGGCCGAGATGGCGTGTTGCGCGCTCTCATTGGCCATGACCAACCGCGTGGCACGCGGCGTGGCGCTGGACGCGGCGGTGGAAAACGCGCTGACCAAAATGGACAGCGAGAAGGTGCTCACCGTCAACATGCTGGACGCGATGATGGTGAGCAAGCCCTTCAAGGCCGACTCGTCGATGTCGGGCAGGGCACTGGGCAAGGGCCAGCGGTTCGCCAACGCGGCGATCAAGGCCGCGCCGATGGCGGCGATGCTCCAAAAGGTGGGGCGCCACCACAGCGTGCCTTCGAGACGGCGCCAGAGCAAGAGCAGTTTGAACATGTCTGGCATGGTTGTGGGCGCGAAGCAGGCCGCCCGGTGCAGGATGGGGTCCTAGTTCACCAGCTGCGCCAGTTCACCCTTGGCGTAGCGCGCGGCCATCACCGTCAAGTTGTCGCCCTTGATCTTGGCGCCCTGGCCTTCGCAGCCGAACTGCAGGTAGCGCTGTTTGGCCACTTGTTTGGCGGCTTCGCGGGCGGGCTTGAGCCATTCGCGGGCGTCGAACTTGTCGGGGTTTTCGGCCAGGAACTTGCGCACCGCGCCGGTCATGGCCATGCGGATGTCGGTGTCGATGTTGATCTTGCGCACGCCGTGCTTGATCGCTTCCTGGATTTCTTCCACCGGCACGCCGTAGGTCTGCTTCATCTTGCCGCCGTACTGGTTGATGATGTCCAGCAAATCCTGCGGCACGCTGCTGGAGCCGTGCATGACCAGGTGGGTGTTGGGAATACGGGCGTGGATTTCTTTCACGCGCGAGATCGCCAGAATATCGCCCGTGGGTTTGCGGCTGAACTTGTAGGCGCCGTGGCTGGTGCCAATGGCGATCGCCAGGGCGTCGAGCTGGGTGGCTTTGACGAAGGTGGCGGCTTCTTCGGGATCGGTCAGCATCTGGCTGTGGTCCAGCTTGCCCACGGCGCCAATGCCGTCTTCTTCGCCGGCATCGCCGGTTTCCAGGTTGCCCAGGCAGCCGAGTTCGCCTTCTACCGTGGCGCCCACTTTGTGGGCCATATCGACCACTTTGCGGGTCACTTCGGTGTTGTATTCAAACGAAGCCGGCGTTTTGCCGTCTTCCATGAGCGAGCCGTCCATCATGACCGAGCCAAAGCCCAGATCGAGCGCGCCCTGGCAGATCTTGGGCGAGGTGCCGTGGTCCTGGTGCATGACCAGGGGAATGTGCGGGTACATCTCGGCCGCCGCGAGGATCAGGTGCTTGATGAAGGGCTCGCCAGCGTATTTGCGGGCGCCAGCGCTGGCCTGCAGGATCACCGGTGCGCCGACTTCGTCGGCGGCCGACATGATGGCCTGCACCTGTTCCAGGTTGTTGACGTTGAAGGCCGGAATGCCGTAGCCGTTGGCGGCGGCGTGGTCGAGCAGTTCGCGCATGGAAACGAGAGCCATGGATTTCCCCTAAAAGCAGTTGGTAACCGAGATGTAACTTATCGGCAATTTTACCGCCCCAGGCCCCGTCCTCCAGGCCGGGTTCAGCTCGCCCGGCACATCTTGAGCGTGTTGGTGCCACCGGGTTGGCCCATGGGCTCGCCCACGGTGATGGCATACACGTCGCCGCGCTGCACAATGCCGCGCTTCTTGAGATGGGCTTCTGCATCGGCCAGCGCGGTATCGCGGTCGGCGCTGGTATCCATGAGCAGGGGGCGCACGTTGCGGTACAGGGTCATGCGGCGCTGGGCCGACAGACTGGAGGTGACGGCGTAAATGGGCATGCGCACGTTGTGGCGGCTCATCCACAAAGCGGTGGAACCCGACTCGGTCAGGGCCACGATGGCCTTGGCGTCCAGGTGGTGGGCGGTGAACAGCGCGCCCAGGGCAATGGTCTGGTCGATGCGCTGGAACTTTTTGCCCTTGAAATCGCCGCTCAGCTCGGCGTACTCGGCCTTTTCGGCCTCCAGGCAGATATTGGCCATCTCGACCACGGTCTCCAGCGGGTACTTGCCGGCGGCGGTCTCGGCGCTCAGCATCACGGCGTCGGTGCCATCGAGCACGGCGTTGGCCACGTCGCTCACCTCGGCGCGGGTGGGCACCGGGTTCACGATCATCGACTCCATCATCTGCGTGGCGGTGATCACCACTTTGTCCATCTCGCGCGCCAGCCGGATCATGTGCTTTTGCAAACCGGGCACGGCGGCGTTGCCGACTTCAACCGCCAGATCGCCCCGGGCCACCATGATGCCGTCCGACACTTTCAGGATATTGGCCAGCTCGGGAATCGCTTCCGCGCGTTCGATCTTGGCAATCAGCGCCGGCTTGTGGCCGATGTCGGCACCGGCCACGTTGCACAACTGGCGCGCCAGCTCCATGTCGGTCGCGTTCTTGGGGAAACTCACCGCCACGTAGTCGGCCCGCAAGCCCATGGCGGTCTTGATGTCGTCCATGTCCTTGGCGGTCAGCGCCGGCGCCGTGAGGCCGCCGCCCTGCTTGTTGATGCCCTTGTTGTTCGACAACTCGCCGCCCAGCTTCACCGTGGTGTGCACCGCAGGCCCCACCACCTTGTCGATGATGAGCACGATCAGGCCGTCGTTGAGCAGCAAGGTGTCGCCCGCCTTCACGTCGCGTGGCAGTTCCTTGTAATCCAGCCCCACGCCGTCCAGGTCGCCCAGCTCGGTGCGCGAAGCGTCCAGCACAAACTTCGCGCCCGGCTCCAGCTGCACCTTGCCATCGGCAAACTTGCCGACGCGGATTTTCGGCCCCTGCAGGTCGGCCATGATGCCGACCTCGCGCCCGGCGCGCTGCGCCGCCTCGCGCACCTGGTTGGCGCGGTCGATGTGGTCTTGCGCTTTGCCGTGCGAAAAGTTGAGCCGCACCACGTTGACGCCGGCGCGGATCATGGCCTCCAGCATGGCGGGGTCGCTGGAAGCAGGGCCGAGGGTAGCGACGATCTTGGTGGCGCGGGTAGGCATGGGTTTTGTCTCCTGGATGGGCGAAAGGGCAAGCCGGCCAGATGTGGATGTTTGGTCGGGTTTGTAATTTGGTTTCAATTATCGATGAAACTGGTTACCAAGCGGTTACCAAAACCGGCGTCCGGGCGGTGCTGGTGTGGCTGCCAACAACAAGCTTGGGCTGAGAAGCATGAAGTCGGTCGCGCCAGGTCGAACGGGTGACTGTTCTTGGCTTCGTATTGACCGGCTGCTTTGTAGCGCTCCGTTGTACATAGCAGCTCAGCACGATGCAAGCAGTCTCCTCAAACACAGATCTCGGCCCTTGCGGTCGGTTTCCAGCAAGCGCTTTCCAGCCGAGGTTGGCGAGAAAAATCAACTTCCAGCCGGCGTCAGGAAAGACGGCGGCATTGTCAAGCTGCGGCGCGCCAAAGCCGCTCATCAGCAAGGCATACAGACCGAGTGCGCGAGTTGCTAGGCTCAGAAAGGCGCCCTGGAACGTACCGTTGCGTAGGGCCGTCTCGGCCGCCAGGACCCGATTCGAATCGAACACCTGCTGTGCAGTTGGCACGCCAGCGAACTGCGCGGGCAAATGCTCGTGGTAGCGGGCCTTGAAGGCAACGGTCGCCGTCATCGGCGGCGTTGTTCGGCAGCAGCGCCGGCCTCTGCCGTTCCTTGGCTTCGCCGCAGCGCACAAAGACAGCGCAGCCGGGCTTCATCGGGATCGGGTTCCTGCGCTAGAGCGCATACAGCTGTCGCCGTGTGGCTTCGTCGACACGGCCGGTGATCGATGCACTTGTTGACGGTTCGCGCACTGCGGCAGACACGGGGACCAGTTCGAGCTGTCTTCTCCGTTGTGTTGCCATTTCTTGGTGTGCCGTCGTTCAGCGCGAGGGCGGCCATTCATGATTGACGACGAAGTCCTCGGGCAGCGAAGGGCCCCAGACGTAGAGTGAATCTTCGGGCGGGTGGTCGGCCGATGGCCAGTTCTTGCCCGGCTCGACAAAATCGATGTCGAAGGAATACTCGGCGTAACTGCCCCAAGGGTCGCGAACGTAGCGAAAGTAGTTGGATCCCAGCACATGGCGCCCGACACCCCAGCCCTGCGTGT
>NZ_JBFJMY010000355.1:0-4340 GCF_041633695.1 Hydrogenophaga sp. | reverse complement strand
TGCGCCCCGAGGATGGACGCCGTGATGGCGATGGACAGCGCCGGAAACTGCACGTAGTTGACGATCTGCGTGACCGCACCGTAAGCCGCCGTGGCCTGCGATCCGTGGCGGTTGACCAGGGACAGGATCACCAGCTCCGACAAAGAAATCACCACCATCTGCAAGCCGGTGGGCAAGCCGATGGCCATGACCTTTTTCAAGATCGCTGTATCCAGGCGCATGGCGGCCAGCAAGGCGCGGTCGGGCGCCAGAACATGGTTGCGCCCGCTCAGCCGCCAGGCCAAAAACAACAGCGCCACCGCGTTGGCCACCAACCCGGCCACAGCCGCACTCTGAATGCCCAGGCGTGGCAAGCCCAGCCAGCCCAGGATCAGCGCCGGTGTGAGCAACAGACCGACGCCGGTGGACACCAGCAACGCCAGCAAGGGCGAGACCGTGTCGCTCACGCCGCGCAGCAACTGGGTGAACAGAATGAACACCAGCAGCAAGGGCATGATGAGCATCACCGTGCGGGCATAGGCCACCGCGTCGTCCAGCACGTCAGCGGGCGTGCCCAGGGCCTCCAACATGTGCTGTGCAAACACGGTGCCCAGCACCGCCGCCATCACCCCGATCACCGCGCCCAGGCTGAGCGCGGTGCCGGCAATTGCCTTCACCTTGGCTGGCTCCTTCGCACCCCAGGCCTGACCGATCAGCACCGAAGCGCCTGCGCCCAGCCCGATCACCAGCGAGATGAAGAAAAAGACGATGGGGAACATGCCCGACACCGCAGCCAGAGCGTGCGTGCCCAGCAATTGCCCGATGTAGATGCCGTTGAGCGTGCCCGACAAGCTTTGCAGGATGTTGGACAGCACCATGGGCGCAAGAAAAACCAGATAGACGCGCCAGAGCGGTCGTTGGGCGGGGGGCATAGGGGTTTGCTCGAAGTGGGTTGGCTTGGGACTGTTTCAGTTCCGTTCAGGCGGGGCCGTTGGCAGCGCTCGCGCGCTCGCTGGTGTCTGCGGACTCAAACGCGTCGCGGCTGAGCCACGCCAAGTACGCGCGCACATCGGGTGGCCAGTGCGCCACGCGCTCGGCGAACACACCGCCGTCGTGCGCAAACAGCGCGCGCGAGGCTTCTTCAAAACCGGGCAGACCACCACCCATGGCGCTCATGAACCGGTAGCTGCGCTCTTTCGCCCGGCGCACGGCGTCGCGCTCGGCGTGGCTGCGCCGGGCTTCTTCCACCAGGCGGCGCAAGGCGGCAGAGGCACCGCCGCGCTGCTGCGCCAGCCATTCCCAGTGGCGCGGCAACAACGTGACCTCGCGCGCCACCACGCCCATGCGAGGGCGTCCCACGCTGGGTGCGGCGGCGGGCGCCGGTTCGACCGCCTCAACCGTTTTGACGGCTTTGACCGCGCAGCCGGCTTGCGCAGGCACGTGGTCCGCTGGCCAGGGGTGGTCCACCAGGGCGCCGGTGGCGTCGTCAAACACCAGCAGGCCGCCCAAGGAAAGATCGCGCCGGGCCAGCGCTTCGGCCACCGCCGCATACGGGCCAAAAGCCACACGCTGGTGGCCCACAAAAGCGGTGCAAGTGGGAGTGGTATCGGACATCATGGAGCGAATTATGCCCGGGTTTTATATTTACACCCGGGTTTTATTAAGCGCTGTGGTATCCGCGCACCCGGGTGCGGGCTGCGGCACCTTCCCGGTTTCGCGACAATAGGCAGCGCACACCTGCTTGATAAACACAAGCCACCGAGAACCACATGATCCGCATCGCCGAACTCAAACTCCCACTGGCCGAGCTGCCCGCCGAAGCCCGCCGCGCCGCCGACGCGCCCACCGAAACCGCAGACGACCGCAGTCCGCCACCGCATCCGCTGGCCGCGCTGACACAGCTCGCGGCCAGTGCGCTGGGGATCGCGCCCGAGGCGATCGCCAAGTTGCACGTCTTCAAGCGCAGTTTCGACGCCCGCAAGGCCGATTTGCGGGCGGTCTACATCGTCGATCTGACGCTGGCCGATCTGGGCGCCGAGACCGCCCTGCTCGCCCGGCACGCCGAGCACCCGCACATCCAGCCCACGCCCGACATGGCCTGGGTGCCGCCCGGCCATGCACCCGCTAAGTGGCCCGGCGACCCCAGCGAGCGCCCGGTGGTGATCGGCTTCGGGCCTTGCGGGCTGTTCGCCGCGCTGGCGTTGGCGCAAATGGGCTTCAAACCCATCGTGCTGGAGCGTGGCAAACCGGTGCGCGAACGCACCAAAGACACCTGGGGCCTGTGGCGCAAACAGCAGCTCGACCCCGAGAGCAATGTGCAATACGGCGAAGGTGGCGCGGGCCTGTTTTCCGACGGCAAGCTCTACAGCCAGATCAAAGACCCGCGCTTTCTGGGCCGCAAGGTGATGGCCGAGTTCGTGGAGGCGGGTGCACCGCCCGAGATCCTGTACGCCGCACACCCGCACATCGGCACCTTCAAACTGGTGCGGGTGGTCGAGGCGATGCGCGAAAAAATCCTGGCCCTGGGCGGCGAAATCCGCTTCCAGCACCGGGTCTGCGGCTTTACCCGCAGCGCCGACGGTGCGGGCACACAGCGCCTGAGCGCGCTGCAAGTGCAGCACCTGGAGACCGGCACCATGGAACACATGCCGGTGCAGCGGGTGGTGCTGGCCCTGGGCCACAGCGCGCGCGACACCTTTGCTTTGCTGCACGACGCCGGGGTGTTCCTCGAAGCCAAACCGTTTTCCATCGGGTTTCGCATCGAGCACCCGCAAGGCGTGATCGACCGCGCGCGCTGGGGCCGCCACAGCGGCCACCCGCTGCTGGGTGCGGCCGACTACAAACTGGTGCACCACGCGCAGAACGGCCGCGCCGTCTACAGTTTTTGCATGTGTCCCGGTGGCATGGTGGTGGCCGCCACCTCCGAGCCGAGCCGGGTCGTGACCAATGGCATGAGCCAGTATTCGCGCAACGAACGCAACGCCAACGCCGGCATCGTGGTCGGCATCGACACCGCCGATTTCCCGCAAAGCTTTCCGCAAGACCTGCCGTTGTGGAGCGCCGCCTTTGGCGAAACCGATGGTCCGCGCTATGCCGCACAGGCGACCAAGCTGGTGGCCGCGGGACAAAACCACCCGCTGGCCGGCATCGTGCTGCAACGCACGCTGGAAGCACGCGCCTACGTGCTGGGTGGCAGCAACTACGAAGCGCCGGGTCAGCTGGTGGGCGATTTCCTGGCGGCCCAGCCCTCGACCGCGCTCGGTTCGGTCGAGCCGTCTTACCAGCCGGGCGTGAAACTGGGCGATCTGGCCTCCGCCCTGCCCGACTACGCCATCGCCGCCATGCGCGAGGCGCTGCCGGTCTTTGGCCGCAAGATCCGGGGTTACGACATGCCCGACGCGGTGCTCACCGGCGTGGAGACACGCACCTCGGCCCCCTTGCGCATCACGCGCGGTGCCAACCTGCAAAGCCTGAACACGCCCGGCCTGTACCCGGCGGGGGAAGGCGCGGGCTATGCCGGCGGCATTCTCTCTGCCGGGGTGGACGGCTTGAAAGTGGCGCAAGCGCTGGCCAGTGAACTGCTGCACGGGCTCCAAGCCCCGACCACGGCCTGACGCTCACCAATCTTTACATTTGCGGCACAGGCGCTTGACACAGCGGGCCCATGCTCAAGGCTCCTCAACACAGGAGTTCCCGAATGAATACGTCCCACAAGCCCTTTGCCCTCCAGCCAGCTCTTGCAGGCCTGATCGGTTTGGCCGCGCTGGGCCTGGGCACCAACAGCCACGCCGCCGAAGAGCGTGCCCGCGTCATCAGCACCACGCCGGTGATTGAACAAGTCGCTGTGCCGCGCGAAGTCTGCCGCGACGAAACCGTGATGGTGGAGGCGCGCAAATCGGGCGCTGGCGCCCTGGTCGGCGGCATTGCCGGCGGCGCCATGGGCAACGCCATCGGCAACGGCAACGGGCGGGCGATTGCCACCGTGATCGGCCTGATTGGTGGCGCCATGGTGGGCGACCGCATCGAAGGCGGCGGCCAGCCACAAGCCCAGACCGTGCGCCAGTGCCACACCCGCACCGTGTACGAAAACCAGACCATGGCCTACGACGTGGTGTACGAATACGCGGGCAAGCGCTATGCGGTGCAAATGGACCGCGATCCCGGCCCGTATGTGCAGCTCAACATTTCACCCATGGGCCGCCTCGATCCGGCGCCGGCTCCCGCACGTTACCGCTCGGGCTATGACGACGACTCCCGCACGGTGAGCCGGGTGCAGGTGGGCACCGTGGTGTACCCCCCCGCACCCGAAGTGGTTTACATCGGCGGGCAGCGCGGGTGGGGCAACCACCGGGGCGACCGCT
>NZ_JBFJMY010000354.1:0-4360 GCF_041633695.1 Hydrogenophaga sp. | reverse complement strand
TCGAGCCGGGTGGTGACGAACGCAACATCGCACAAGGCGATGTGATCACCCGTACCCAGTCGGCGGTGATTCTGGAAAACCTGATTGGCCAGTTCTTGTTCAACAAGGCTGCGGACGGCGACAAGCCGTAGGCGGCGCGAGAGCGGCCATGCCGCGCACAAGCCTATTGGGAACGTTTGACAATTTGTGATCAGAGTCCGCGCTTTGAACGAAGGGGGCTCGGTAAAAATCAATGGGAGTTCAATGCATGAAACAACAAATATCGATGTGGAAACGGTGGCTGGGGGCGTTCTTGCTGGTGCTGTTGACCGCGTGCGCCAGCGGCCCCAACGCCAACCCCAAAGACCCGCTGGAGCCGTTCAACCGGAGCATGAGCCGGTTCAACGACGGTGTGGACGAAGCGGTTCTGAAGCCGGTCGCCGAGGTCTACCGGGACGCCACCCCCGACCTGGTGCGCACCGGCGTGAGCAACTTCTTCAGCAATATGCGCGACCTCTGGTCGTTCATCAACGCGGCGGCACAATTGCGACCCAAAGAAGCGGCTGAGAACTTCATGCGCTTCAACGTCAACACCTTCATGGGTGTCGCCGGTATTTTTGATGTCGCGTCCGAAATGGGCATTCCCAGAACCAAGCTGGACTTTGGCCAGACGCTGGGGCGCTGGGGCGTGCCCTCTGGCCCGTATCTGGTGCTGCCGCTGTTTGGCCCTTCGACCTTTCGCGACACCGCCGGTTTCACGGTGGAGGCGCGGGGCGATCCGGTGCAAGGCATAGACACCATTGCCACGCGCAATTCGCTGTATGCACTGAGGGCGGTGGAGGCGCGGGCCAACCTGTTGCGGGCCAGTTCCATGCTGGAAGGTGCGGCGTTGGACAAATACAGCTTCACGCGCGACGCCTATATGCAGCGCCGTGAAAGTCAGATCGAGGCCTTGATCGAGCTCGGTATCGGTGTCGGTACATCGGATGAAGAGCCGGTAAATTCGGATACAAAAAGCGAGTGAACACCGTTTTGAAGCGTGCCTGTGTTGCAATGGGAATCAACAAGCACCGATGCACGGTCAGTGAGGGAGCAATCCCCGAAAGGATGAACATGATGAAACGACGCAACTGGTTGGGCGGTCTTGCCCTCGCCTTGGTAGGCTTTCTGGGCCTGCCCGCCCACGCTGCCGAGGAAGCCCCAGACGAGCTGATCAAGCGCATTTCCAGCGAAGTGATGGCAGCGGTCAAAGCCGACCCGGCGATCCAGGCCGGCGACATCGGACGCATCGTTGCGCTGGTGGACGCCAAGATCATGCCCAACGTGAATTTTGCCCGCATGACCTCGTCTGCGGTCGGTCGCTACTGGCGCCAAGCCACGCCTGAGCAGCAAAAGCAGCTGCAGGAAGAGTTCAAAACCCTGCTGGTGCGCACCTATGCCGGTGCCCTGGGTGAGGTCAAGGACCAGGCGGTGAGCTACAAGCCCATGCGTTCGCGTGCGGAAGACACCGAAGTGGTGGTGCGTTCCGAAGTGCGCGGGCGGGGTGAACCGATCCAGCTCGACTACCGGGTGGAGAAAACCGCCAACGGCTGGAAAATTTACGACCTCAACGTGCTGGGCGTCTGGCTGGTGGACACCTACCGCAGCCAGTTCGCACAAGAAATCAATGTCAAGGGCATTGATGGCCTGATCTCCACGCTGTCCCAGCGCAACAAGGCCAATACGGCCAAATCCGGCTAAGCCGTGTCGGACAGCCGCGTGGCTTCGGGCGCCGCATTGCCCGAGCGTTTGACGCTGGCCGAGGCGGGCGCCACGCTGGAGCTGCTGGGGCGGGCGCTGGCCCAAAACCCGGCCACCGAGGTTGCGCTCGATGCTTCGCGTCTGTCGGTGTTCGATTCGTCGGCGGTGGCCGTGTTGCTGGAGTTGCGTCGAACCCTGCAGGTGCAGGGCAAAACGCTGCGCGTGGAGCACTGGCCGCAGCGCCTGCAGGCGCTGGTGGCACTCTACGGTGTGAGTGAATTGCTGCCCGCTTAAAATGGAGGGCTGATCGATTGCAGCGCAGATGTCCTGCGCCCAATGGATCGCCAACGACCGCCCAACGGGCGCTCTCCACTCCATGCCCGCCGTCGCCTTCCAGAACGTCTCCAAAACCTACTCCACGCCGCGTGGCGCATTGCATGCCCTTCAATCGGTGTCGTTCGACATCGAGCCGGGCGAGTTTTTCGGGCTCTTGGGCCCCAACGGCGCCGGCAAGACCACGTTGATCAGCATCCTCGCCGGTTTGGTGAGTGCCGACGGGGGACGGGTACTGGTGCACGGACACGATGTGCGCGCCGATTACCAGACCGCGCGCCGCCAACTGGGGGTGGTGCCACAAGAACTGGTGTTCGACCCCTTTTTCTGCGTGCGCGAAGCCCTACGCTTCCAGTCCGGCTATTTCGGTATCCGCCGCAACGATCTGTGGATCGACGAGTTGCTGGCCGGCCTGGGTCTGTCCGACAAAGCCAGTGCCAATATGCGGCAGCTGTCGGGTGGCATGAAGCGGCGTGTTCTGGTGGCTTTGGCCCTGGTGCACAAGCCCCCGGTCATCGTGCTCGATGAACCCACTGCCGGGGTGGACGTGGAACTGCGGCAAACCCTGTGGCAGTTCGTCTCGCAGCTCAACAAACAAGGCAGCACGGTGTTGTTGACCACGCACTACCTGGAAGAAGCCGAAGCCCTGTGTGGACGCATCGCCATGCTCAAGCAGGGTGAAGTGGTGGCGCTGGAGAAAACCTCGGAACTGTTGCGCCGGGCTTCGTCCAATGTGCTGCGCTTCAAGACCGACGATACCTTGCCCCCCGATCTGGCCGGGTTGGCGCGGGTCACCGGGCGGGTGGTGCAACTGCCCGCCAACGACGCGCTGGCGGTTGAACGCATTCTGGCGCGCGTGCGCGAATCGGGCGCCACGGTGGAAGACATTGAAATCCGCAAAGCCGACCTGGAAGACGTTTTCCTGGACCTGACCAGTGCCAGCCCGAGGCCCGGTGGCAGGCCAGCCCAGGATGGCGCGGCTGTGCCGCAGAGCGTGGCGCCGCCAGCGGCGGCCCGCGCACAAGAGAGGCGCGTATGACCGGCTGGCAAACCCTGTTCTACAAGGAAATCCTGCGCTTCTGGAAGGTGGGTTTCCAGACCGTGGCCGCTCCGGTGATCACCGCCATCCTGTACATGATGATCTTTGGCCATGTGCTGCAAGACCGGGTGCAGGTGTACGACTCGGTGAGCTACACCGCTTTTCTGCTGCCTGGCCTGGTGATGATGAGCGTGTTGCAAAACGCCTTCGCCAACAGCTCTTCTTCGCTGATCCAGAGCAAGGTCATGGGCAATCTGGTGTTCGTCTTGCTCACGCCCATGTCGCACCGGGCCTGGTTCGTGGCCTATGTCGGTTCGTCGGTGGTGCGCGGCATGGCAGTAGGCGCGGGGGTGATGTTGGTGACCTGGTGGTTCGCCCGGCCAACCTTTGTGGCCCCGTTGTGGATCATCGGCTTTGCCTTCATGGGCGCGGCCTTGCTGGGCGCGCTCGGCCTGATCGCTGGCCTTTGGGCCGAGAAGTTCGACCAGATGGCGGCGTTCCAGAACTTCGTCATCATGCCCATGACCTTTTTGTCGGGCGTGTTCTACTCCATCCATTCCCTGCCCGCATTCTGGCAAGGCGTGAGCCATCTGAATCCCTTTTTCTACATGATCGATGGCTTTCGCTACGGCTTTTTCGGCGTCAGCGACGTCTCGCCCTGGCTGAGTCTGGCCATTGTGGGCAGCGCCTTGCTGGCCGTGAGTGCGCTGGCGCTGCACTTGCTGCGCATTGGCTACAAAATACGAAGCTGAAAATAGCGGCCCTTGGCGGGTGGGTGTGCCAGCACCCGGCCAAGCTGCCCATGGCTCCCAACGCCCAACCTGTACCCGTACCCCATGACCGCTGAAGAACTGCAATCCCTTATCACCGCCGGCCTGGCCTGCGAGCACATCGAAGTCACGGGCGATGGCCGCCACTGGTCGGCCGTCATTGTTTCGCCCGCCTTTGAAGGTCTGCGCCTGATCGCGCGCCACAAGAAGGTGTACGACACCCTGGGCGAGCGCATCCGCAACGACGAAGTGCACGCCTTGTCCATGAAAACCCACACACCCGCCGAATGGGCGGCACAGGCCTGAACACCCCATGGACAAACTCAGAATTGTGGGCGGACGCCCTCTGAACGGTGAAGTCACCATTTCGGGCGCCAAAAACGCCGCGCTGCCCGAGCTGTGTGCCGCCTTGCTGACCAGCGAGCCCGTGACCTTGCACAACGTGCCCCGGTTGCGCGACGTGGCCACCATGCGCACCTTGCTCGACAACATGGGCGTC